>JBKJQU010000080.1:0-24233 GCA_046594995.1 Aestuariivirga sp. | reverse complement strand
GCCCAGGCAAGCCTTTCAAAAGACTGAGTGAAACGAATTGTGGCAGAGTATCAACCGTTTATTAACGCTGCCCGATTTCTGGCGTGAAAATGTCTGCTTCGGGTTGCCGCCATGGTTAACCTATGTTAAACGGGACGCTCATAGACTACCGCGTCTTAACAGCGTCGTAAGAATTTACGACCCACGGTTTGTCGAGGGGAAGTGAAGAAAACAGCGCGTAAAGCAGGGCCGGCACGGCCCAGGGGATATGAGGACTTTTCCATTCGCGAAAAGCGTTCGGCGCTTGGCGAATATGGTCCCATGGCATTTGGCGGAGTTATGCTGGTCATGGCCTTTGCGTTTGCTGGCCATTACATGGGTCAGAACGCAGTTGCTCATAACGCCGAGACGGGCGGCACGCTCGAGGCGGTCGTCGCGCCCTCATCCAATATCATTACCAAGGGATCGCTTCTTCCCGAAGGCACCACGTTCGAGATTGTCAATCTTGCCGCCATAGCCAAACAGGCGGTGCAATCCGGCAGCAAGGGCGACATGGTCGTAGCCCCGGAACCGATCCCCGCCAAGCAGGATGCCACCGTCCGGATCGTTCCCGCCTCGATAGATTTGAAGGCGCCTGAACCTGAGAAGAAAAAGATCGCATTGGCGCCCACCAAGGCCAAGGTTGAAAATGCCTTCAAGCTGAAGCGCAGCGAAAAGCAGAAGGACGTGGCCCAGCGCCGCGTGAAGCTCGCCGAGGAGAACTGTCTTGCGCGCGCCGTCTATTTCGAGGCGCGCTCGGAATCGGAACTGGGTCAGCTTGCCGTTGCCAAGGTCATCCTCAACCGCGTCAAGGATCCAGAATATCCGAACACCATCTGTGGTGTAGTCTATCAGGGTTCCGGACGCCGTAACTCCTGTCAGTTCTCTTTCGCCTGCGACGGTTTGCCGGACGATGTGAAGAGCGCCACCTCTTGGTCCAATGCCAAGCGCGTGGCCCAGAAGGCACTCGCTGGTGACTCCAAGGTTGCAGCTGTCGGCACTGCCACCAACTATCATGCCGATTATGTGAAGCCAAAGTGGGCCAAGAGCATGAAGCGCCTGATCAAGATCGGACGTCACATCTTCTACGAAGAATCCTGACCGGCCCGCATGGCTGACACGCCAAAGGCGCCCATGTGGCGCCTTTTTCTTTCATGCGGAGGTGGGCTAATCTCGACCGGAAACAGGAGATCGCAACATGGGCTGGAAAGAAATGCAGGGCAACGCATGGACCTGGTATCAGGACAACTGGCATTCGGGAAATCCGATGCTCATGGGCCCCATGACCCACGCTCCATGGCTCGGCTCCTGTGTGTTCGACGGGTCGCGTGCCTTCGAAGGCGTGTCGCCCGATCTCGATCTTCATTGCCAGCGCATCGTGCGCTCCGCAGAGAGCTTCGGCCTCAAGGCCGTGAAGGCCGCAGGCGAGATCGAGGCGCTGATCCGCGAAGGCATTTCAAAGTTCCCCAAGAATGCTGAACTTTATCTTCGACCGATGTTCTGGGCGGCCGATGGCTTCGTCGACGTCGATCCGGAATCAACCGAGTTTTCGGTCTCCGTTTATGATTCGCCAATGCCGAAGCCCACGGGCTTCTCTGTCACCTGTTCGCCTTTCAGGAGGCCGTCCTTCGAATATGCGCCGACCGATGCGAAGGCCGCCTGCCACTATCCCAATTCTGCCCGCGCCATCCGCGAGGCAAAAACACGCGGCTTCGACAATGCGGTGATGCTGGACCCGTTGAGTAATGTGGCCGAACTTGCAACCGCCAACATCTGGTTCGCCAAGAATGGCGAAGCACACACGCCCATTCCCAACGGCACCTTCCTCAATGGCGTGACGCGCCAACGCGTCATCCAGCTGCTCCGCGATGCTGGGATCACGGTCCATGAACGCTCGATCCGCTGGCAGGAATTCATCGATGCGGATGAAGTGTTCTCGACCGGCAATTACGGCAAGGTGGTTCCGGTGACGCGGATCGAGCACCGGAACCTGCAGCCTGGTCCAATCATGGCGAAGGCCCGCGAACTTTACTGGGACTTCGCCCATAGCGGAAGATAGAGGGCTTCAAAGCCTCAGCACGAAGGGCACACCCTCAAAGGCATCGGCGCCGCGGCCGATCTTCTCGATCGCCTTCACCATGCGGCCTTCACGCCCCATCACCTGATCCGCCAGCGTGACGATCAGCCGGTTCGGCGTGGCCGATGGCGATGCTGCGCGCAGTTCCCATGCGAGTTCTTCTTCATCAGCCTTGGGCCTGAACAGGCAGAGTGCGGTAAAGGCCGCAGCGGTTGAGCGGCTGATGCCGGCCCAGCAATGAATGAGCATCGGCTTTTCGCGCTGCCAGGATTCGAGGAAGGCTATAAGCTTCTCGGCATCTGCAGCACGCGGCGGCGTGTGGCCTGCCATCTCCTGTACGATGTCATGGAAATAGAGCTTCAGGTGATTGTCAGCGCCGATGCCCTGCGGTGGCGCATGCGGTGTATCGGGCGCAAGCAGCGTCACCACATGGCTGACGCCATGCTCGTCGATGATGGGCTGAACCTTGCTGAGCGGGCCGACGATGATCATGGATTCTGCACCAGTTTCAGGAAGGCCTTGAGGTAAAGCGCCGAAGCATCGTTTGGCGCAAGCGGTTTCAGCTTGAGGAAGCGCGACGAGCCTTCGCCATCAAGCCCGCGCGGGCGGCCGAAGAACTTTTCCGACTCCGCGATACTGAACCCTGCAAGCTGCGTGGCCTCGAGATAGGCGGCAACGCGATCTGCCTTCTTGATGAAGGTTTCAAGCTTGGAAGAAGATTGTGCCGGAAGCCCGAAACGCTGATGGATGGCCGCCATCAGCCGTTTTTCGAAAGCATTGTAGTCAATCCCCAGCGCCGCCTTGAAGGGCGAGATCATGTCGCCGATCACATATTCAGGCGCATCGTGCAGGAGAGCCGCAAGCCGTGCGGCGCGGTCCAGTTCCGGATCGAGATGGGTTGCGATTTCCTCAACCAGTACGCAATGCTGTGCCACCGAAAAAGCATGGTCTCCCTTGGTCTGCCCATTCCAGCGGGCAACACGTGCGAGGCCATGCGCGATGTCCTCGATTTCAATATCGAGCGGTGAGGGGTTGAGAAGATCGAGCCTTCGGCCAGACAGCATGCGCTGCCAGGCTCGCGGCGGCTCAGCGGTTGAACGCGGCATGCTTCACGGCCTCATGGCGGTGACAATCGACAAGATGGTCGTTTACAAGCCCGCAAGCCTGCATGAAGGCATATACGATGGTGGGGCCTACGAAACGGAATCCACGCTTCTGCAGGTCCTTCGACATTTTCTCGGCCAAAGGCGTCTTGGCTGGAATCTCGCTCATGCTGCGAAGACAGTTCTGCAGCGGCCGCCCGTCGAGGAAGCCCCAGAGATAGGCGGAAAAATCCGGGATCGCGAGATAGGCCTGTGCATTGCTGACGCTTGCCTCGATCTTCAGTCTGTTGCGCACAATGCCGGCATCCTGCATCAGGCTTTCGAGTTTGGCAGGCGTATAGCTCGCCATCGTTTCGGGAACGACTCCATCAAACGCCTGGCGAAAATTGTCACGCTTCCGCAGGATGGTAATCCACGAGAGGCCGGCTTGAAAGCCGTCCAGCAGCAGCTTTTCGAACAACTCGCGCGAACCATATTCGGGCACCCCCCACTCGGTGTCGTGATATCCGATGTAAAGTGGATCGGTGCCGCACCAGTGGCACCGGCACAAACCATCCTCATGTTTTGCTGCAGTCATGCGGTGTCCTTCGCGCCCGGCACGTCATAGCGCGCCCATCGCGGTTTCAGCACGGTGACGGTGACAGCACCTGTCAGCAGCGGTCCGGATGTCTCGGCCAGCCTGTCGAGGCGGATAACCGCAAGTGCCTGATTACCTTCCGAGGAGAGAAGCGTTCCGACCTGTTTTTCGCCCGCGCGGATATCGGCTCCCTTGGCCGGCGCTGTACCATCGAGGGCGACAGGCAGGATGCGGCTCCGGGCCGTGCCACGATGTTCCATACGTGAAACGACTTCCTGGCCCACATAGCAGCCCTTCTTGAAGCTCACCCCGCCCATTTGGTCGAAGTTTCCCTCGTGCGGAAAGAACTCGCCCGAGCCCAGATCGGCGTCCGTGTCGGCAAGCCCCAGTGCAATCCGCGCTGCCTCATAGCCCATGGCATCGGGTAATGCCCCGTTGCTGTCTATGAAGCGCCAGCCGATGGCGGGCGTGCGCGGATCGACATAGCGGACCTCGGCCTTGGGCTCCGTCATCGAGACGCCAGCGGCATCACCGCTCTCGGCAATCGTCACCTTTGCCCGCAGCTTGTAGAAGCCGAGGCGCTTCAGGAGATCGCTCTTCTGCGAGGCGGCGCAATCGATGAAGTAACCTTCTCCCACCAGAATCACAAAGAAATCGAACAGGATCTTGCCCTGCGGCGTCAGCAGCGCGGCATAGCGCGCTTCACCCTGTGTCAGCCCTTCGGTATCGGACGTCACCAGATTGTGCAGGAAATGCCCGGCGTCGGGCCCCTCCACGCGGAGAATGGCCCGGCCGGGAAGTCTGCCCGCCGTGAAATGTATATCGCGCATCTTTGTTGCTTCGCTTTCAATCCACATTTACGAAGGCCTGACATCACAATCAAGGCAAGCCCCATGCAGCTAAGCGCCGAATTGATCCTGAGAGGCGGAATTGTCATCAATCACGATGGCACGGGCCAGCGTGACGTGGCGATTTCAGGCGGCAGGATCGTCGGCATCGGGTGTTATGGCAAGGAGCAGGCCGGCGAGGTGATCGACTGCACCGGGCTCCACGTGCTGCCCGGCGTCGTTGACAGCCAGGTTCATCTGCGCGAACCCGGAGCCGAGCACAAGGAAGACCTTGAAACGGGCAGCAGGGCCGCAGTGAAGGGCGGCGTCACCGCCGTGTTCGAAATGCCCAACACCAACCCGCTGACGGTTACCGAAGAGGCGCTGGCCGATAAGGTGAGGCGGGCCACCAACCGCATGTATTGCGATTTCGCCTTCTATGTCGGCGGCACGCGCGACAACGCACATCTCCTGGGCGATCTCGAAATGCTGCCCGGCTGTGCCGGCACCAAGGTGTTCATGGGCTCGTCCACCGGCTCGCTGCTGGTGGAGGACGACGATGGCGTTGCCTCGATCCTGAAGAATATTCGCCGCCGGGCCGCATTCCACTCAGAGGATGAATATCGCCTCAACGCGCGGAAATCCGAGCGCCGCGAGAATGTTCCGGCAAGCCATCCCGTCTGGCGCGACGCCGAGGCCGCACGGCTTTGCACCGAGCGCCTTCTGCGGATCGCGCGCGAGACGAGAAAGCGCATTCACGTGCTTCATATCTCGACGGCGGATGAATTCCCGCTGCTCGCTGCCAACCGCGACATCGCGACGGTGGAAGTCACACCGCATCACCTGTCCTTCGCGCTGGAGGATTATGAGCGCCTCGGCACGTTGATCCAGATGAACCCGCCAGTGCGCGAGGCGCATCATCGCCTTGCCATATGGAGAGCCTTGCAGTCGGGCCTTGTGGACGTGCTGGGCTCGGATCATGCTCCGCATACGATGGACGAAAAATTGAAGCCCTATCCTGCATCACCCTCCGGAATGCCGGGCGTGCAGACGCTCGTTCCCGTCATGCTGGATTTCGTCTCGAAGAAACGTCTCACCATCGAGCGCTTCGTCGATCTCTCCTCGCACGGCCCCAACCGCATCTTCGGTCTCGCAGGCAAGGGCCGCATCGCGGAGGGCTATGATGCGGACTTGACTATCGTCGATCTGAAAGCCAAGCGCACGATCACCAATGACTGGATCGAAAGCCGCTGCAAGTGGACGCCCTATCACGACATGACCGTCACCGGCTGGCCCGTCGGCACCCTCGTGCGCGGCCGCCCGGTGATGTGGAACGACGAGATCATCGGTCTGGCTCAAGGCCAGCCCATCCGCTTCATTGAAGCTCTTTGAGAGGTAGTGATATGTCTTTCCGCGCAATCCTGATCACCAAGACCGATGGCGGCCAGAAGGTTGATTTTGCTACTCTGGAAGAAAGCGACCTGATGGAGGGCGATGTCACGGTGGACGTCAGCTATTCCTCGGTGAACTTCAAGGATGGTCTCGCGATCACGGGGAAGGCGCCCGTTGCCCGCCGCTTTCCCTTGATCCCCGGCATCGATTTCGCAGGTACGGTGCGCTCCTCCACAAATTCCCGTTGGAAGGCGGGCGACCAGGTGGTGCTAAACGGCTACGGCGTCGGCGAGGGCCACCATGGCGGCTTCTCGGAAGTGGCCCGCGTCAACGGCGACTGGCTGGTGCCGGTGCCGAAGGGCTGGACAGCGGCGGACTGCATGTCGGTGGGCGTTGCCGGCTATACCGCCATGCTCTGCGTGATGGCGCTGGAAGAGCAGGGCGTTAAGCCGTCCGATGGCGATATTCTAGTGACGGGTGCGGCCGGCGGAGTGGGCACTACGGCCATCGTGATCTTGGCGAAGCTCGGCTACCGCGTCATCGCCTCCACAGGCCGCGTGGCGGAAGAGCCTTTCCTGAGAAATCTGGGCGCCGCCGGTGTGTTGGACCGCAACGAATTCAACGGCCCCGTGAAGCCGCTGGCGAAAACCCGCTGGGCAGGTGCTGTGGACTCCGTGGGCTCCGTGACGCTCGCCAACGTGATCTCCCAGATCAACATGGACGGCACCGTCGCCGCCTGTGGCCTCGCGCAGGGCATGGACCTTCCCACCAATGTTGCGCCCTTCATCTTGCGCGGCGTGAAACTGATCGGCATCAACTCGGTCTCGACACCGATGCCACGCCGCCTGAAAGTCTGGGAGCGTCTCGCGCAGGACCTCGACCTGTCGAAGCTTCATGCCCTCACGACGCATGTGAAGCTCGATGACGTGCCGAAAATTGCGGCGGACATCGTCGAAGGCAAGGTCAAGGGCCGTGTTGTGGTCGATATCCGGTAGAGATGGACCTCATCCTCCTCGCCACGGGTGTTGCCATCGGCCTGTCGGTGACAGCACCTCTGGGCCCGGTCAACGTCATCGTCATCCGCAACGCCATCCGGCGGAGTTTCCTCATTGCGTTCCTGACCGGCATGGGTGCGGTTGCCGCCGACATGATCTATGCGACGGTTGCGGCTTATGGTGTCAGCACGATCGAGCACTTCATCGCGCAGTATGCGTCGCCGCTCACACTTGTCGGTGGCGCGCTGCTGGTTTTCATTGGCATCAGGCTGGCGCGCTCGCACATCAGCCTGTCTGAACTCACCCTGCAGGAGCCACTGCGGCGGCATCAGGTCTTCGGCAAGATGGTGACGACCTTCATGCTCACCCTGACCAATCCTGGAGTCTTCTTCGGATTCCTGGCGATCTTCGGAACCATGAACGCCGTGCTGCGGCTCGGCACTTCCGCTGACCGGCCGGTCACGGTTGTCCTCGGCGTTGTGCTGGGGGGAACGCTTTGGTGGCTGTTCCTGAGCTTCGTGGTGACGAAGCTGAAAGCCCGCATCACCGACAAGATCTTTGACCGGATCAACCGCTGGACCGGCGTGCTGATCGCTGCCTTCGGCTTTGCTCTATTGATGGAATCGCTGTTCTGAAGCCTTACTGGCGCGTCTTCGCCAGCGTGAATTCACCGGCGCGCACACGCTCAGGAAGCCTGGCACACATCACGGCCACGGGTTCTTCGCCATAAGTTGCGATCATGTCGGAAAGTGCCGCGAAGATCGCCGCGGTGGCAAGGCAGTCGGGGTCTACGCCTTCATAAACCGCCTCTTCCCAGGCATCGAGAAGATAGCGCAGTGCCAGCTGCTTTTCCTCGGCTGGTGAGGGCAATGTCGTCGTGTCAGAAGTTTTCAGCATCGGTCCCACGCGTTAAAGGCATCCTGGAAACCAGCTTCATGCACCGCTGTGGCTTCCGAGTGGCACAATATCAACTGCGGCGTGGCGGGCGAACAGATCCTTAAACGAAGGTTAATATCAACACTCGGATTTTCAGGTAATTCGTAACAGTTCCTGAGCCCGCTTGACGGCCTCAGCGATATTAGGCGTCAGAGCATATCCCCCAAGTTTTTCGGGATCGATGAAGCTTGCCGACATCGCATCGCTGGCGGCCACCGGTTCTTCCGGGCCTGCAAGGCCCAGATAGCAGGCGATGACGTAATGCGTGGTGACGATGCCGGAGCTGTCGCGGCCGATGACGTCATAGAGGCCGACGAGGCCCGAGAATTCCGCCGTCATGCCAGTTTCCTCCATCAGCTCGCGCGCGGCTGCTTCCAGCAAGGTCTCGCCCGGTTCCACATGGCCGCCGGGAAAGGCCCAGAGTCCAACGGGCGGCTTGGCACGCTGGATCATCAGCACGCGGCCATCGCGCCAGATGCAGGCTGAAACGCCTAGCTTGGGGAATTGTTGGATTGAGGTCATTTGCGTTAGGCTCCGGCCATGTGCGGACTTTATAGCTTCAGAAAGAGTGCGGAGGAAACCCGCGCACTGTTCGAATATGTGAACGAGCCGGAATTTCCGCCGCGCTCGCATGTGGCGCCGGGCCAGCCGATTGCGATTGTGCGCGTCGAGGAGGGCATCCGCCGCTTCGCCCTCGTGCGCTGGAGCTTCGTGCCATCATGGGTGAAGGAAATCAAACCGGGAAAGCCGTTGATAAACGCACGCGGCGAAACGGTGATGGAAAAGCCTTCCTTCCGCAATGCCATGAAGAGACGGCGCTGCCTTGTTCCCGCCGATGGATATTACGAATGGTCGGGCGAGGAAGGAAAACCCAAGACGCCCTATTATGTGCAGCGGATGGATCGCGCTCTCTTTGCCTTCGGCGGTATCTGGGAACACTGGATGGGAGCGGACGGTTCGGAAATCGAAACCGCTTGCCTGATGACGATTGCTCCCAACCGAGAGCTTTCAGATATTCACGACCGCATGCCAGTGGTTATTGCACGTGAGGACCACGAAATGTGGCTGACCGGCGATCTGGATGACGCTGCAAAGCTGATCCGCCCCGCACCCGATGACGCTTTCACACTGGAGCCGGTCGTGATTTCGCGTGGCAACCCCGCGCCGAAACCGCCGTCGCCCAAGCCTTCTCAGCTGAAGCTGTTCTGATCCGGCTCGACAATGCGCCGCGCCATGCACATCACCGGGCTCACCTCGTAACCCAGAGCTTCATAAAAGCCTTTTACGGCCTCGTTTTCAGCACGCACCAGCAGGTTCACCTTCCACACGCCCTGTTTGCCGAGCCAGGCTTCGGCCGCGCGGACCGCCTGATTCCCGAGACCCTGCCGCTGGTGCGTTGGAGCGACGGCAACATAGTAGAGCATGCCGCGATGACCATCGTGCCCCGCCATGACGGAGGCGATGATGCGGCCGTCAACTTCAGATACGAGAACGGTCGAATGCTGGCCGTCACGGGCGAAGAAAATATCCTTGTATGGATCGTTCCACGGCCGTGTAAGCCCGCAATCCTGCCACAGCTTCACCACCCGCTCGACGTCACGGTCCTCGATTTCACGGAACGCGGTCATTCAGGCAGCACGCGCCCCGGGCTCAGGATATTGTTGGGGTCCAGCATCTGCTTCAGCCCCCGCATCATCTGAAGTTCGACAGGCTGCTTTATCTTGTGCATGTGATGCACTTTCAACCGCCCGATGCCATGTTCCGCGCTGACCGAGCCGCCGAGCTTCAGTACCACGTCGAAGACCACATCGTTCATCGCATTCCAGGTGTCGAGATAGGCCTTCTTGTCCATGCCCGGCGGCTGCGAGACATTGTAGTGAATGTTGCCGTCGCCCAGATGGCCAAAGGACACGAGGCGCGCCCCCGGCATGAAACGGTTTACCGCGGCATCGGCTAGGCGCAGGAATTGCGGCACCTGCGACACGGCAACGGAAACGTCGTGCTTGATCGAGCCGCCTTCGAACTTCTGCGATTCGGAAATGAACTCGCGAATCGCCCACAACACGTCGCGCTGGCTTCCCGATTGCGCCATCGCTGCATCGCTCACGGTGCCGCGTGTCATCGCGACTTCCAGAAGTGCGGTCAAGCTGCCGGGTGTGGGGTCGGAGAGTTCCGCCAGCACATACCATGGCGATCTGGAGGAGAGAGGATTGCGCACGCCCATGTGGGTCATCGTGAATTGCAGCGCCAGATCAACGATCAGTTCAAACGCCACAACGCGGTTGCCGCTCATCTCCTGTGTCAGCGACAGCAGATCAACTGCAGCCTGCGGACCGGGAACGGCGATGAAGGCGGTCTCGTAGCTCTTTGGCTTCGGGTAGAGCTTCATCACCGCGCCCGTGATGATGCCGAGCGTTCCTTCCGCGCCGATGAACATGTTGCGGAGATCGTAGCCCGTGTTGTCCTTCCGGAGCCGCTTCAGCCCGTTCCAGATCCGTCCATCCGCCAGTACCACTTCCAGTCCAAGGCAGAGGTCGCGCGTGTTGCCATAGGCGATCACGTTGAGCCCGCCCGCGTTGGTGGAAAGATTGCCGCCGATCCGGCATGAACCTTCGGATGCGAGGCTCAATGGAAACAACCGGTCAACCGCCGCCGCCGCGTCCTGAACCGATTTCAGAGTAGCACCGGCTTCAACCGTAATGGTGTTGTCCTGGGGGTTGGCATCAATGATACGCGTCATGCGGTCAAGGGAAAGCAGTACCTCATGGCCTTCGTCCGTCGGTGTCTGCCCGCCGCAAAGGCCCGTGTTCCCGGATTGCGGGATGATAGCCGTTCGCGTCTCGTTGGCAATTGCGAGAATGCGGGAGACTTCTTCCGTCGTGCCCGGCCGCACCACCAGTGGCGAACGGCCATGCCAGATCGCGCGCCACTCCCGCATATAGCCATCCATCTCCGCCACATCGCGGATGGCGTGCTTTGCGCCCACTACGGCAGCTAGCCGGGCGAGTGTGTCTTCCGATGGATGGTTCGTCATCGAGTGTCCCGTGGTGCGGCGGCGCGCATCAGCCTGTCGTTTATGGCCTCGCCGAGACCCTGGTGCGGAATGGGTGCGACCGCGATCCGCTGAACGCCCGTGGCATCGATCTCGTGCAGCATTCTGAACAGGCTCGCGGCCGCCTCGACCAGATCGCCGGAGGCTGAAAGCGTAAGAGGCCCATGCGCGTGAAGCTTGCCAAAACCAAGATAGGCCTCGCCGTCACGCGGAGCCTCCGCATGCAGGCGCAGTTCGGCATGGGGCGCATAATGGCTCAACAACTGCCCCGGTGCATGAGGACGCGCGGAATGGGATTCAACAGCGAGCGAATGTCCGATGACCTTTTCCAGTGCGGCGCGGGGGATTCCGCCATGGCGGAGCAACTTCGGGCCACCGTCGAGGAAACTGACGACGGTCGATTCAACCCCCACCTTGCAGCGTCCGCCGTCGAGGATCGCCGCCACCTTGTCCTTCAAGTGTTTGCGAACATGATCCGCGGTCGTCGGACTGATCTTGCCCGACGGGTTCGCACTTGGCGCAACAACGGGGCGCTCCGCCGCTTTCAGAAATTCCAACGCCACAGGATGGGATGGCACACGGATCGCGATCGAATCGAGCCCGGAACTCGCCAGCAGCGACACTGGGCAGGAGGCCTTGCGCGGTACGACGAGGCTCAAAGGTCCCGGCCAGAAGGCCAGTGCCAACTTCCGCGCATCCTCGCTGAATTCGCCCAACGCAAAAGCTGATTCGGCATCTGGCACATGGGTGATGAGCGGGTTGAAGGCGGGCCTGCCCTTGGCGGCATAGACCAGCGCCACGGCAGTGTCGTTGGTGGCGTCTCCCCCGAGGCCGTAAACCGTCTCGGTCGGGAAGGCCACCAGCTTTCCCTCGCGAAGTGCGAGTGCTGCGGCCTGAATGTCATTGTGGGCAGGCATGCGGGTTCTATAGCAGTCCGCGCGGCAAGCGGCTAGAACACGCCCATGACAACATTTCTTTTCACGCATCCCTCGTCACTTCGCCATGTGGTGCCCGAAGGCCACCCCGAACGCCCCGACCGTATCAGGGCGGTGAACCAGATCCTGGGGTCGGAGCATTTCAAGGAGCTTGTCCGCCGAGACGCGCCTATGGGCCGCGACGAGGATATCCTGCGCGCCCATGCCTATGAACATCTTGAGCGCATTCGCGCCATCGCGCCCGTTGAAGGTTTCGAGTATGTCGATCCCGATACGGTGATGTCTCCCGGCACGCTGGAAGCCGCACTCCGCGCGGTTGGTGCGGCCAATGCCGCGGTCGATGCCGTGTTCCAGGGCGAAGCGGACAATGCCTTCTGCGCATTGAGGCCCCCCGGTCACCATGCGGAAAGCCGCCGGGCAATGGGATTCTGCTTTTTCAACCATGCGGCGATTGCGGCCCATTATGCCCGTCATCGCTATGACGCAAAGCGCGTGGCGGTGGTGGATTTCGACGTTCACCACGGCAATGGCACCCAGGATATCTTCTATTCCGATCCCGATCTCTTCTACGGCTCCACGCACCAGATGCCGCTTTACCCGGGTACGGGCTCGGTGCAGGAGACGGGCGTGGGCAACATCTTCAACGCGCCGCTTCGCGCGGGCGATGGCAGCGAGCAGTTCCGCGAGGCGATGGGTTCGGTGATCCTGCCGGCACTTGATGTCTTCACGCCGGATCTCGTCATCATCTCGGCGGGTTTCGACGCCCATCACCGCGATTCTTTGGGAAGCCTGCAACTCTCGGAGGAGGACTTCGCATGGATCACGCTGAAGCTGATGGAGGCAGCCGAAATCCACTGCGGCGGCCGCATTGTCTCGGTTCTCGAAGGCGGTTATGACCTGCAGGGCTTGAGTGCTTCGGCCGGTATCCACGTGCAGGCGCTGATGCGCGGCAATGCGGACCAGGAACCGGAAGACACCGATGATTTCGAGGACGATTTCTGATGACCGATGATGCTGACATCCCAACGCTCCCTTTCGAGAAGGCGCTGCAGGAACTCGAGCAGATCGTCGCCAGGCTTGAATCCGGCAAGGTTGATCTCGAACAGTCAATTGCCATTTATGAGCGCGGTGAAGCGCTGAAGAAGCATTGCGAGTCGCTGCTGAAGGATGCCGAAGCGCGGATCGAGAAGATCACGCTGAAGCCCGATGGTACGGCCTCCGGCACCGAACCCCTGGATGTCGGCTAGGTACCGCCTCGACGAGTTCCTCGTCGCGAAAGGTCTCTATTCCTCGCGTTCGCGCGCCCGCGATGCGGTGCTGCGCGGCACGGTTTACGTCAATGGCGAGAAGGCCGCGAAGCCCGCGCAGATGGTTCTGCCCGATGCGGCAATCATGCTGGATGACGCGGCCCGCCGCTATGTTTCGCGCGCCGCGCTGAAATTGAAACACGGACTTGCGCATTTCGGCATTTCCGCCAAGGGCCGCTGTGCACTCGACATCGGCGCCTCGACGGGTGGCTTCACGCAGGTGCTGCTGGCAGAGGGTGCGGCCCACGTAACCGCAATCGACGTCGGCCACGGCCAGATGATGATCCAGGACAAGCGCGTGACGCTGATTGAGGGCCTCAACGCTCGCGATCTCACGCGTGGTTATCTGGATCATTCGGTCGATCTCATTGTCTGCGATGTGAGCTTCATCTCGTTGAAACTGGCGCTTCCGCCTGCGCTCGATCTGGCGGAGGAGGGCGCAAACCTCATTGCGCTGATCAAGCCGCAGTTCGAAGTGGGCCGCCATGGATTGGGTAAGGGCGGGCTGGTGACGGACCCCGCCCTGCACGAGCGGGTATGTGCCGAAATCGCGGAGTTCGTCAGCCGTCTGGGCTGGCGGATACTAGGTATCTCGCCTTCACCACTGGAAGGTGGAGATGGGAACAAAGAGTTCCTGCTCGCAGCGCGGAAGGGCCTCAGCCCACCTGACCGCGATGGCGAAGGAAATGATCGGCTAGCACGATGGCCATCATCGCTTCGCCCACCGGAACCGCGCGGATGCCAACACACGGGTCGTGGCGGCCCTTGGTCATCACATCCGCTTCTTCGCCATTCGACGTCACGGTCTTACGCATACTAAGAATCGAACTTGTGGGTTTCACGGCAAACCGCACCACTACGTCCTGGCCTGTCGAGATTCCGCCCAGGATGCCGCCGGCATTGTTGGAGAGGAATTCCGGCTTGCCATGACGCATGCGGATTTCATCCGCATTGTCTTCGCCCGAAAGCGCAGCGGAGGCAAAGCCCGCCCCGATCTCGACGCCCTTTACCGCGTTGATGCTCATCATCGCGGAGGCGAGGTCCTGGTCGAGTTTGCCATAAATTGGCGCACCCCAGCCGGCGGGCACGCCGCTTGCCGTCACCTCGATCACCGCGCCGCAGGACGATCCCGATTTCCGAACGCCGTCGAGATACTCCTCGTAGAATTTCGCGGCCCGCGCGTCGGGCGTGAAAAAGGGGTTGCGGTCAACTTCCGACCAGTCCCAATTAGTGGGGTCTATTTTGTGCGGTCCCATCTGCACCAGCGCACCGCGAATGGAGACCTCCGGAATGATCTTGCGCGCCACCGCACCCGCCGCAACGCGCGCTGCCGTTTCGCGCGCGGAGGATCGTCCGCCGCCCCTGTAGTCGCGCATGCCATATTTCGCCTGATAGGTGAAATCGGCATGGCCGGGGCGGAACTTGTCGCGGATATCGGTATAATCCCTCGAGCGATGGTCAACGTTCTCGATCATCAGCATGATCGGCGTGCCGGTGGTGACGGGGCCGCCGGTATGGTCATCCTCGAACACGCCGGAAAGGATCTTCACCTGATCCGGTTCCTGCCGCTGCGTAGTGAAGCGCGACTGTCCGGGGCGTCGCTTTTCCAGAAATTCCTGAATTTCCGCCGTGGTCAGCGGGATGTTGGGCGGGCAGCCGTCAACGATGCAGCCGATGGCGGGCCCATGGCTTTCACCGAAGGTGGTGACGCGAAAGAGATGACCGAACGTGTTGTAAGACATTGTGTCTGATTAGGACGCATCGGCCTTGGCGTCAAACCACTCGGCCTTGCCATTGGCAAGACGGCAGTAGAAGCCCTGATGCATGACCTGCTCGACAAGATCGCGGCGGTGAAGCCCGGCGATCTCCGCGATGATGCAGCGCCCGATGGCGCCATGCGCTACGACGACAGTCGGACGGTCCAGCGTATCGAGCCACTGGTTGATGCGGATATGCCCATCCTCATAGCTTTCCCCGCGCTCGGGCCGCCAGGAATAACGGTCCTCAGGATGGGCTGGATAGACGGGCGAAGCTTTCAACTCCCAGAAGGGCTTTCCCTCCCACACGCCGAAGCCCAATTCCTGCACGGCGGGGTCAATGGCAATCTGCTGCGGTTCGAGCAACAGCTCTTCCGCCATATAGCCCATGGTCTGCCGCGCGCGCAAAAGCGGGCTCACCACGAAATTAAAATCGGGCGAGAAGTCAGCAACGGCGGTCAGTGCCTGTGCCACGGCACGGGCCTGCACATGGCCACGCGGATTCAGCGGAATGTCGGTCCAGCCCTGGATGAGGCCCTGGACGTTCCAGTCCGTCTCGCCATGGCGGATGAAATAGATCGGTGGGCGCTGCTTACTCACCGTTGCCGTTCACCGTGATATCCGGCGCATCCGGGTTCTTCATGCCGACGATGTGGTAGCCCGCATCGACATGCATGATTTCGCCGGTAATGCCGCGGCTCAGGTCCGACAGCAGGAAAAAGCTGGAATCGCCCACTTCGTCCGTGGTCACGGTACGGCGGAGCGGCGAATTATACTCGTTCCAGCGCAGGATATAGCGGAAGTCGCCGATCCCCGATGCAGCCAGCGTCTTGATGGGGCCGGCGGAGATCGCATTCACGCGGATGTTCTTGGGGCCGAGGTCTGCCGCCATGTAGCGTACCGATGCCTCAAGACCGGCCTTCGCCACGCCCATGACATTGTAATGCGGCATCCACTTCTCCGCACCGTAATAGGTCAGCGTCAGCAGCGAGCCGCCATCCGTCATCAGCTTTTCGGCGCGCTGTGCCACGGCGGTGAAGGAATAGACGCTGATGAACATCGTCTTGGTGAAATTGTCAGCCGAGGTATCGACATAGCGGCCCTGCAACTCGTCTTTGTCGGAGAACGCGATGGCGTGGACGACGAAGTCGAGCTTTCCCCACTTCTCCTTGATCGTCTCAAACGTGGCATCGATCGAGGCCATGTCGTTGACATCGCAAGGCACCACGATGGTGGAGCCAACTTCAGCGGCCAGCGGCTCCACGCGCTTTTTCAGCGCATCGCCCTGATAGGTGAAGGCGAGTTCAGCGCCATGGTTCGCGCAGGCCTTGGCGATACCCCAGGCGATGGACCGGTTATTGGCTACGCCCATGATCAGGCCACGCTTGCCAGCCATCAAACCCTTGTTATCGCTCATATTTTTATCCGTCCGAAAGAGAAGTGCCGGAGGACCCGGACGACGGATTAATTGGCACACCTAGGCTTTTAGGTCCACTGGAAAGAAAGCCCCGGGAAACCCGACGTCAGGTGTCAGTGACCACGCGCCAGCTGCCATCAGCAATTTCGCAAGCGGTACCCTCGATCAATTCAGGCTCGCCCTTCACCCAGATCGTATGCTCGAAGTCGCGGCATTCCGCGCTTTCGCGCTCAAAGCTCCGCACCGGGCGGAAGCGGCCGCGATGGCCCGAACGTGTATTCTTCCAGTACTCCACACGATTGGTGCGAAGTCCCCGGTCGGCAGCCATGAAGGCATATTCGCGGTCGCGCTCATCTAGGCTGCGGCCGATTTCGGCCCCGACGACGGCACCCAGCGCGGCGCCGATGAGGGTTGCTGCCGTTCTCCCGCTGCCTTCGCCGATCGTGTTGCCGATAAGCCCGCCCGCAACGCCGCCGATGATGGTGCCTGAGGTCTCTCGCGGCCCGCTGTCGGCGGAACAGCCGGCCAGCAGCAGTCCTGCGGCAGCGGCAAAGGTGATGGCCGTGGTCTTCATGTTGATCCCCCGCGACTTGGCGCGCCTGATGGTCTAAGCCTTGGCTTGAAGCGTAAGTCGCTGCGATGGCATAAACGCGGATGAATTGTGGAGAGACTTGGGCTGCAAGGCCCGGGCACGGATGACATGAGCCTTGGTGATATTTCGAAACTGACGGCATCCATTGGATTTGCCGAGCGCAACGACCCGTTTGGCTTGTTCGGCGACTGGTTGAGGGATTCGGAGAAATCCGAGCCGAACGACCCCGATGCCATGGCGCTGGCAACAGCCGACGAGGAAGGTCTGCCCAACGTCCGCATGGTGCTGTTGAAGGGTTTCGATGAACGAGGCTTCGTGTTCTACACGAATTTCGAAAGCCAGAAGGGCCAGGAGATCCTGGGCACCATGAAAGCGGCGCTGTGCTTTCATTGGAAATCGCTGCGCCGCCAGGTGCGGGTGCGCGGGCTCGTGGAAGAAGTGTCGAAAGAGGAGGCCGATGCCTATTTCGCCTCCCGCCCACGCGACAGCCGCATCGGCGCATGGGCCTCCCAGCAATCACGTCCGCTGGAGACGCGCTTTGCGCTGGAAACCGCCGTTGCGATGAACACTGCGAGATATGCGATTGGCGAGGTGCCGCGCCCGTCCTATTGGTCGGGCTTCCGGATCAAGCCGCTCACCATTGAATTCTGGCACGACCGCCCATTCCGTCTCCATGACCGCGTGGTGTTCCGCCGCGCGGATGTGGCAGGCGATTGGTCCAAGACAAGGCTTTACCCGTGAACCAGACAGTGGAGTCAGAGCGGAAAACGCTCATCCTCACCGGCGCCTCGCGCGGCATCGGGCATGCCACGGTGAAACGCTTCTCGACGGCGGGCTGGCGTGTCATTACCTGTTCGCGCCAGCCCTTTCCCGAAGATTGCCCGTGGGATGCGGGTCCCGACGATCACATCGTTCTTGATCTCGCGTCCTCGGTTGATACCCATGCAGCCATCGCCTTGATGAAAGAGAAGCTGAAGGCTCAAGGGTCCAAGCTTCATGCACTGGTGAACAATGCCGCGATCAGCCCGAAGAAGCCCGGCGGCGGCAGGCTCAATACGATTGAAACCGCGGAGGAAGACTGGAAGCTGGTTTTCCAGATCAATTTCTTCGGCCCCATCATGCTGGCGCGGAGTCTGCTCGACGAACTCGTGGCTGCCAAGGGCGCGGTGGTAAACGTCACCTCGATTGCGGGCTCGCGCGTTCATCCCTTCGCGGGCGCTGCATATTCGACATCGAAGGCAGCATTGGCCTCTCTCACGCGCGAGATGGCGGGTGACTTTGGCCCCCTGGGCGTACGCGTAAATGCGATCTCGCCAGGCGAAATCGAAACCTCCATCCTGTCGCCCGGCACCGAAAAGCTGGTGGCGCAGATCCCGCAGCGCCGTCTTGGCCAACCGGAAGAAGTGGCCAAGGCGATCTATTTTCTGTGTACGGACAGTTCGAGTTATGTAAACGGTGCCGAGCTTCACATCAATGGCGGCCAGCATGTCTAATTCGAAATTGCGGCCCGAGACGATTGCCGCCCACGCACTTCGTGCCGTCGATGAGGCGACGGGTGCTGTCGTTCCGCCAATCTATTTGTCGTCGACCTATGCGCGCGATGAAAACTATCAGCCGAAGCTGAAGGAAAACTACGTTCGCAACGGCAATCCAACGCTGTGGCAAACGGAAGAAACCATTGCCGCGCTGGAGCAGGGCGAGGCTGCCCTGCTGTTTGCATCCGGGATGGCGGCGATAACCACGCTCACCGAAACCATTCCGCAGGGTGCACATGTTGTGGCGCCCGACGTCATGTATTACGGTACGCGTGACTGGCTGAAGCGGCTGGAGTCGCTGGGCCGCATCAGCCTCACGCTGTTCGATCCACGACAGGACGGCGCGCTTGCTGCATCGCTGCAGAAGGACAAAACCGATTTCGTCTGGATCGAGACGCCGCTGAACCCCACGTGGGACGTGATCGACATCGAGGCCGCTGCGAAAGCTGCACACGAAGCGGGCGCCATCCTCGCTGTCGATGCGACCGCAACCGGTGCCGTTACCACCTTGCCCCTGAAGCTTGGCGCCGATATCGTTTTCCATTCAGCGACCAAATACCTGAACGGCCATTCCGACGTACTGGCGGGCGTGCTGGTGACGCGCGAAATGAACCAACGCTGGAAAGACGTGGCGATGCTCCGCACCAAGATGGGGGCGCCTCTCCCGCCGCTGGAGTGCTGGATGCTGATGCGCGGCATGCGCACGCTCTTCGTGCGCTATCGCCAGGCCTCCACCAATGCCATGGCGATCGCGCGGCATTTCGAGAAACACCCGATGGTGGAGCGTGTGCTTTATCCGGGGCTCCCCTCTCATCCCAATCACGATGTTGCCAAACGCCAGATGACGGACGGCTTCGGCGGCATGATGTCAATCCTCGTCAAGGGCGGTTTCGACGAGGCCAAGCGGCTCTGTACGAAGCTGAGCGTCATCGTGCCCGCCACCTCGCTTGGCGGTGTCGAAAGCCTGGCCGAACACCGCAAGACTGTCGAAGGCCCGACCAGCCCGGTGCCGGACAACCTCGTGCGGCTTTCGGTGGGAATTGAGCATGTGGACGATCTCATCGCCGATCTGGAGCAGGCGCTGAACGCTCTATGAGCGAAGAAACGGAGGGCGGATCTCGCCAGAACGCCGGTCTGGAAAGAATGAGCCTCGACAGGCTCAGAGACCTTATCTCGAATTTTTCTGGTACCGTACTCCGCCCGCCAATCCGCGCGGCAACGGCGATGCTGCTGACGGAGAAGGCGGAAGCACTGCGCAAGGGTCCAGTCCCGCTGGAACTGCCGCACCGCACCGTGTGGCTCAATCATGCCAAGAGTTTCAATCCGACAGGGCCTGGCTTCGCTGCCATAGACCTTTTTGAACTGCGGCCGCGGCCAGAGACAAGGCCCGCCGCGAGGCTGGTGCGAAAAGCTGTGTTCAGGGATGTGTCTAATGAAGAGCGAATGGGCTGGATCAGCGAGGCACTGTTTTATCTCGAGATTGCACCTCGCATTGCTCTGCCCGGAGCCGCGATACCGCAACTCTACGGCTGCAAGCTTGAGGAAGGCTCTGCGGTGCTGGTGCTGGAATATCTGGAGCCGTCTGCGGCCCGGACTTCCGGGTTGGAGCGGATTGCCCGCTCAGCACACGTGATTGGAATACTTGGCGCCGCGACACACAGGGATCAGCTTTTCCTGGCTGATTGGATCAGGCCCATGAGTCCCCGGCTTCCGCCTGAAACACTCTTTGCCCTGGAAAGCATCGCCGCACATTGCATTCCGGATGGAGATGAGCAAAGCCGGATTGTGGGTGCATTCGAACGCCTGATCGGCAGTCCGGAAATCGTGGGCCGCATCAGGGCACAAGGGTACCGCACACTTGCTCATGGCGATCTCCACGTGCGCAACATTTTCCCGATGGCGGACGCGCCGGGCGATGTGGCCGTGATCGACTGGGGCAAGGTGTGCGAAGGCCTGATCGGCCATGATGCCGTGCTACTTCTTCTGCCCCGCTTCATTGGATCGCCGGATTGGGCCGGCATGGAATTCGGAACGGCCGTCGAATTGGTGCAGCGCGGCGTGATTGCAGGTGCGCTGTCGATAGACCCTTCACTCGATCCGGCGCGGGTAAGGGTTGGGCTGGAGATCGGGCTTGTCTTTCAGGCCGCTATTCTTGCTGCCCGAAATCTTCCGGCATGGACTAGCAGCGATCGACAAGGCCGGCCGCGGACCCAGCGCCTGGCCTCGATGCTCCGCCATGTGACGGATATTGCTGAAACCATGCTTCGCCAAAACGGTTCGTGAGAGGCGTCAGACAGCCTTGGCGTGGCGGTTCGGTGCGGCCACGAAATGCTTATCGAAAGCGGCCGCGACGGTGCGGAGGAAAAGCCGGTGCTGCGGCGGTACGCTGATGCGGTTGCCATCCATCCGCACAATCCCTGCGTCCATTGCACGTTCCAGCTTCTGCTCCACGTCCCCGAACATGTCCGGATTGAAACCATGCTTCTGCGCAATCCTTCCGGGATCGACGGAGAGGTCGCACATCAGCCGCTCGATCACTTCGGACCGCATGCGGTCTTCGGCCGTGGTCGCCAGTCCGCGTGTCACCGGGCTTTCGTTGCGCTCGATCTTCTGCGACCATTCCAGCGTGTCGCGCGCGGCCTGCACGAAGCCTTGCGGAAATTCGCCGATCGCCGAGGCGCCAAATGACAGCAAGGCATCGGAGACATCCGTCGTGTAGCCCTGGAAATTGCGCCGCATCGTGCGGTTTTCGGCAGTAGTCGTCAGTTCGTCATGCGCCAGCGCGAAGTGGTCAAGCCCGATGGCGGCATATCCTGCGGCGCGCAGGCCCTCATCGATGGTGACCGCCTGATTGTAGCGCTCGGCAACGCCCGGAAGCTCTGCCTCGTTGATCATCTTCTGGTGCTTCTTGAACCACGGCACATGGGCATAGCCGAACACCGAAATCCGTTCCGGCTGGAGCCCGGCTGCCTGCCGCGCCGTTCTGGCAACGCTTTCGACCGTCTGGGCGGGAAGACCATACATCAGATCGAAATTCACGGATGTGAAACCTGCCTCGCGCAGGAACTCGGTTGAGGCGGCCACGAGGCCGTAGGTCTGGAGCCGGTTGATCTTCATCTGCACCGGCGTGGCGAAATCCTGGACGCCGAAGCTGATGCGGTTGAAGCCGATGCCGGCCAGCACCTTCGCCCGTTCACGCGTCAGCGTGCGGGGATCGGACTCCAGCGCCATTTCTCCGCCTGATGCAAGCCCGAAGCCCTTGTCGATGGCATCTACGATCTCGGCGATGTGCATGTCGTCAAGATAGGTGGGCGTGCCGCCGCCAAAATGAAGGTGCGTGACGCGTCCCTTTTTGCCGCCATGGAGCGAGGCTGAGCGGCGGATGTCGCGGAGCAGATATTCCACATAGCGCACCGCCCGGTCGTAGGAATTGGGCACCGAGGTGTGGCAGCCGCAGTACCAGCAGAGCTGGCGGCAGAAGGGGATGTGGACGTAGACCGAGAGTGTTGCCTCGGGGTCCAGCGCCGCCAGCCATTGATCGGCGGTCTTGCCTGGAAACTCGGGTTGGAACTGGACGGCCGTCGGGTAGCTCGTGTACCGCGGCACGTCCTGCATCGCGAAGGGTAGAAGTTTCTTGTCCATGGAAAATGACACTGGACAAGACAGACATAGCGATCCTTGACCAAGATCAAATGCGCTTCCGGAAAATGTCGGCCGGAGCCTCAGTAGAGCCCCGTCTTGTAGTCGGCCTCTACGCTTTCATCGATGCTGCTGGCTTGCCCTTCGTCAGCGCCTGCCTCGGTCTGCTCGAGGATGATGCGGGCGATAGAGGGCATCTGGGCGCGGTTCTGGGTGTATTCGCCGGTCCACAGCTTCGATCGCTTCAGCGCCTTGGCGCAGTGCATGAAGACCTCCTCGACCGTGATCAGGATGCCGGCTACGGGCACCTTGCCATTGACCACGCAGTGCCTGAGCAGAACGGCATCCTCGGTAATAGCCGCCTTGCCGTTGAGCCTGAGCGTGTCCTCGAAACCGGGAATGAAGAACAGGCAGCCGATATTGGGGTTGGCCACGATATTCGACATGGTATCCAGCCGATTGTTGCCGGGCCGGTCCGGGATCAGGACCGTGTTGTCATCGACGATATGGACGAAGCCCGGCGGATCGCCACGTGGGCTGAGGTCGGCCTTGCCTTCCGCATCCGCCGTCGAGATGACGAGGAAGGGCGACATGGCGATGAACTGCCGCGAATACTTGTCGATGGCAGGCCGTGACTTGGTGATGGCAAGGGGATGAACCTCGCCGAACTTCGCGCGGAGCTTTTCTTCCGATTCGATCATGCCGCCCTCGCATTCTCCTTGCGGGACCAGGCTTCCATCTGATCCAGTCCGCGCTCGAACAGGTCGAACATCTCGTGAATCTCGTCCGTCGTGATGATGAGCGGCGGGCAGAGTGCGAGCGAATCCTGCACGTTCCGCACGATGAGGCCCAGGTCCTGCATCTTGGACACGGCTGCGGCACCGACCATCTGCTTCGGCTGGAACGAGCGCCTGGTTTCCTTGTCGGCCACGAGTTCAACCGCACCGATCAGCCCCACGCCGCGCGCTTCGCCCACCATCGGGTGGTCGGCCAGCTTCATGAGGCGCGACTGGAACACCGGCGACATTTTCTTCGCGTTCTCCATGATCTTGTCGCGCTCATAGATCTCGATCGTCTTCAGCGCCACAGCACAACCCACGGGATGCGCCGTATAGGTATAGCCATGGCCGAAGGTGCCGAGCTTGCGGCTTTCGTCCAGCATCGCCTGATAGAGGTCTTCCTCGATGGTGATGGCCGACATCGGGAAGTAAGCCGAGGTGAGGGCCTTGGCCATGGTGATCGAATGCGGCTTCATGCCCATCGTCTCGGTGCCGAACCAGTTGCCGGTGCGCCCGAAGCCGCAGATCACTTCATCGGAAATAAAGCGAAGGTCATACTTCTCGAGAATCGGCTGGATCTTCTGGAAATAGCCGCGTGGAGGCATGATGACGCCACCAGCACCCATGACCGGTTCGGCGATGAAGGCCGCGCAGGTCTCAGGCCCTTCGCTTAAGATCAGGTCTTCAAGGTCCCGGGCCATCCGGTCCGCGAACTGGTCTTCCGTCTCGCCTTCCTGTCCATGGCGGTAGAAATGCGGACACGACGTGTGAACGACGTTCCTGATCGGCAGGTCGAAATCATTGTGCACCCACGGCAACCCCGTGAGCGAGGTGGATGCGATGGTGACGCCGTGATAGGCGCGCATACGGCTGATGATCTTCTTCTTCTCGGGCTTGCCCCTGGCATTGTTCATGTACCAGGTGAGCTTCATCTGCATGTCGTTGCCCTCCGAGCCCGATGTACCGAACAACACCTTGGAGGCCGGACAGGGGGAGATTTCCTTCAGCTTCTCGGAAAGCTCGATGACGCCATCATGCGACTTGCCGCCGAATGAATGCGTGAAGGACACCTTGCGCATGGCGTTTGCCGCGGCTTCCACGATTTCCTCGTTGCCGTAGCCCAGCGCCGTGCACCAAAGGCCCGCCATGCCCTCGATGTAGCGCTTGCCCATGTCGTCGTAGAGATAGATGCCGCGGCCCTCGTTCAGGATGAGGGGGCCCACTTCGCGATGGCGGGCGAGATTCGTATAGGGGTGGATGACGGTCTCGATATCGCGGACGGCCATGTTTGACAG
>JBKJQU010000112.1:0-3638 GCA_046594995.1 Aestuariivirga sp. | reverse complement strand
GACGAAATCGCGCACGAATTCCTCTTGGCAGTCCTCGATGTAGATGTCCTTGATGCCCAGCAGCTCCGCCTTCTTGCGCGCGGGCTCAAGCTCGCCGCCCTGCCCCAGGTCGGCGGTAAACGTCACGACCTCGGCGCCATATTCCGTCTGAAGCCACTTGAGGATGATGGAGGTATCGAGGCCGCCCGAATAGGCGAGGACGACTTTTTTGATTTTGGGCTTGGGCATGGCAGCGCTTTCCTTGGACATCGTCTTCCGCGGCAGAGAGGAGTAGACATTTGAACTGCCGCCTATCACGCCCGGGCTTTTAATCGCAAGCCCGTTGACATGGCCTTCAATCAGCCCGTGACGCGTTTTTGAGCGGCCGGTTTCTTTACGCCGACATTGCGGCGGCCTGGGCGCATTTTTCCGGCATTGTTACCAAATGACGATATTTCGACCGCTGGCCGCTCCGGAAATGTCACGCGCAATGACAGGGTGCCGCCAACTGCCTGCACATAGCCGCGCAACGTCGAAATCAGTAGATCGGCGCGATTTTCGATGTTGGATACGCTTTCTTGCTTAATTCCCAGCATTTTGGCCATTTTCTGCTGAGTGAGTTTCCTAGCCTTGCGCAATTCAGCAAGCGACATTTCCTCGGCAATCAGTTCTTGGGCGCGCGCCTCGATCCGCGCGCGGCGATCGGACGGCAATCGCGCCAGCATCTTGTCCAATGAAACGCTCATAATCGGTCCTTTCATTCCTTCAGTTTGTTGGCGTGGTTTCGAAACCGTTCTTCCGCTTTCCGAATCAAAATTCGGTAAAATCGGTTTCCCACAATGCCGGACTTGCTGCCGCCGCAGAGCAGGATCGCTTTGCGCCTGCTATCGAATGCAAAAGCTACGCGCCACTCCCCATCTGGCAATTTGAAACGCAATTCCTTGAGATTCGCGAGTTTCGAGCCTTGTAACTTGTCGCAATGCGGCCTGCCGAGGGCTGGGCCAATTGCTTCCAGCAGTCGCGCTTTCGCGTAAATCTCATCTTGCACGTCTTCCTCGAAATTCCTAAATTCACTCACAAAATCATCGTGGAATTCGACTGTCCACTTCATTACAATTTCCCCAGCGAGGCATATAATTTTTAAACATGGTTCTCTCGCAGCAGCAAAACGAAGCAGTTTCAAAATAGAGGCTGACAGCTATATAGCTTTGACGCTATAAAATGTCAAGTAATGGCTGTTTGAGTGCTTACCGAACTGTCGCCATCCGCTCACTCGCCCTCACCTTCTGGCTTTCGGACTTCAACTGCCCGCAGGCGGCCATGATGTCCCGTCCGCGCGGCGTTCTGACCGGGGAGGCATAGCCTGCCTTGTTCACGATCTCGGCGAAGCGCTCGATCGTGTCCCAGTCCGAGCACTCATATTGCGTCCCGGGCCAGGGGTTGAAGGGGATCAGATTGATCTTTGCGGGAATGCCGGCCAAGAGCTTCACCAGCCGCTTGGCATCCTCGGGTGAGTCATTCACGCCCTTCAGCATCACATATTCAAACGTGATGCGGCGCGCGTTCGAAACGCCGGGATAGTTGCGGCACGCCTGCAGCAATTCCTTGATCGGATACTTCTTGTTGAGCGGCACCAGCTTGTCGCGGATTTCGTCCGTCGTGCCGTGAAGGCTGATCGCCAGCATGGTGCCGATCTCCTCGCCCGCGCGCGGGATTTCAGGAACGACGCCGGAAGTGGACAGCGTGATGCGCCGCTTCGAGAGCGAGATGCCCTCGCCATCCGACACGATCTCCATCGCATCCCTGACATTGTCGAAATTATAGAGTGGTTCTCCCATGCCCATGAGCACGACGTTGGTGATGTAGCGTCCGCCCGATGGCGGCGTGGGGTTCGCCTCGATATCGGAAGGCCAGTCCTTCACGCCGTCGCGCGCCGTCATCACCTGCGCCACGATCTCGTTGGCGGTGAGGTTGCGAACGAGCTTCTGCGTGCCGGTGTGGCAGAAGGTGCAGGTGAGCGTGCAGCCGACCTGTGAGGAAATGCAGAGCGTGCCGCGGTCTTCCTCCGGGATATAGACCATCTCGACTTCATGGCGGCTCCCTCGTTCATCGGGTGCAAGGCGCAGCAGCCACTTCCGCGTGCCGTCGTTGGACTTCTGCTCGGTGACGATATCCAGGCGGCCGATGATGAATTCTTCTTCCAGCCGTGTGCGGAGATCCTTGGCGATGTTGGTCATCTGCCCGAAATCCGTGACGCCGCGATGATAGAGCCAGTGCCAGATCTGGCCCGCCCGCATGCGGCGCTGACGCTCCGGAACGCCCGCGCGCGCCAGCGCATCGGCCAGCGCATCGCGCGTCATGCCGATGAGCGAGGGGCGCGGATCGTTCGGAATATAGCGTGGTGGCGCTTCGACAGTGCTGATGAGGGTGGCCATGGGCCGCCCCATAGCATGGAATTGGGCGGAAATGCGAGATTGCGCTACTTCACCAGCCCCACGATGGGGCCAAGCGGAAAAAACCGGTCGCTGCGGCCCAGTTCCGGTGCGTGGAGGCTCGAGATCGAGCCATCGAGGAACAGCGCATTGGGGCAGTTCAGGTGATCGCGGAACAATCGGGCGAAGGCATGAAAATTCACGTAGGAGTCGCTGATGGCGAAGACCAGAGTATGGTCATCAGAAGCGCCCACGCCGTTCCGCCGCTGCCGGGAGGTGCCGTCTTCCGTGAACTTCGGGTGGATCCGGCCGTCGACCACCAGCATGGGGCCGGACTGGCTGGCATAATCCACCTTCACCCGCGCCGCGATGAAGGCTTCCGTCTCAATCACGCCACCTCTATCGCCCGAAATATAGAACACGCCGTTGGGCTTCAGGTGGAAGTTGCCGGGGCCATCGCGCCGGTTGATTTTTTTGGCGGTCTGGCCGTTCTCGACATAAAGCCCGATGGGTTTCAGGTTGTCGTCATACATGCCGGCATTCATGGCGAAGGCGAGCGAGCGGCCAGCGGGCCTCAGCGCTTCCTCCAGCGCGCCAAACGAGCCATAGGGCTCGCCTGCGGCGTCGAGGCTGAACAGCTGAAGCCGGTCCTGCCGGAGATCGAAGCGGCAGATCGTATAGTTATTGCCCTCGAAGCTCTCTTCCGCGCAGGCTGCCTTCACCGGCGCTGCCGAAGCAAACAGCGCCAGTGCGAGAAAAAGCCAGCGCAGCATCGGCTACTTGCAGGCCTTGTCGATGGCCGAGAGTGCTGCCGAAATGCCCGCCAGCGAATAGGTGTCTTCCGTCTGGGTGCCGCGCCAGGAGGTGCCCTTCACCTTCAGCGACGTGCCCGCCTTCATGGCCGTGACGATCTGCTTTTCCGTTGCGGGCGATTCCGCCCATGCGCCATCGGCATTGGTGAACAGCATGAATTTGGAATCGTCGATCATCAGTTCGGCATTGGTCTCCTTCTTGAAGGGATAGCCTATGATGGTCGAGACCTCGCCCTTCACCTTGCGGCCGGGCATGTGTGTGACAAGGAAAAACGCCGGATCGCGCTTCACGTTCCTGGGCTCGCTGCCCTTGGGGCTCGACGACACATAGCAGACCTTCGAGTCCGGCGCCTTGTAGGTATAGGCCGACCAGTCGTCGAAGACGCCGAGCGATTCCGGTTCCTCGGCAAATGCG
>JBKJQU010000389.1:0-11435 GCA_046594995.1 Aestuariivirga sp. | reverse complement strand
GTGCTGCGCTATAATTCGATGTTCGCGCTGGTGGCGCTGGGCATGTGCTTCGTCATCATGACGGGCGGCATCGATCTCTCGGTTGGCTCGGTTGCGGCGTTCTCCAGCGTGGTTGCCGCGCACTTGAGCGGTTACGGCCTCTTTCCGGGCCTGATCGGCGGGCTGGCCGCCGGCCTCTTTGCGGGAACGCTCAACGCGCTCATCATCACGAAGCTCAAGATCATGCCCTTCATCGCCACATTGGCGACGATGCTGGCGGCATCCGGCACGGCATTGCTTCTGGCCAACAACCAGTCGGTATCGGTTTCATATGATACGTACTTCACCAATCTGGGGCAGGGCGATCTCCTGAGTTTCTTGCGGCCCGAATGGGTGGATGCGGAAGACGTCGGCTTCTTCGGCAGCGCGCTGGGTTTCATCCTGAGTTTTCCAACACCCGCTTTCATCGCCCTGGCCGCCTATATCGCCGGCGCCATCGTCATCAATCACACGGCCTTCGGGCGCCATGTGCTGGCGGTGGGCGGCGGCACGGAGGCCTCGCGCCTCATGGGCCTTCCCGTCGACCGCACGATCTTCCTCGTCTATGTCATTTCGGGCGGCATGGCGGGCATGGCGGGCGTCATCCTCGCGTCGCAGTTCGGTGCGGGCCAGCCCATCGAAGGCGTGGGTTGGGAGCTTTTTGCCATCGCCTCCGTCGTCGTGGGCGGCACGCTGCTCACCGGCGGCAACGGCTCGATCGGCGGAACCCTGGCCGGAGCACTGCTGCTCGGCATCATCTTCACCATCCTGAACTTCGAGAACGGCATGGGCTGGATTTCACTCTCCGCCTATTGGCAGTCGGTGGTGCGCGGCGTGTTCCTGTTCGTCGTGGTGGTGCTGCAGGCCAAGCTGTCGAACCCGGCAAAGGCCGCGGCCTAAACCCAGCCGCCGTCCACGATATAGTTCTGTGAGGTGCACATGCGGCTGTCGTCGGAGGCGAGGAACAGCGCCATCCGCGCGATGTCGGCGGGATAGAGTTTATCGGTCAGGCATTGCCGTTCGGCGATCTGCTTTTCGCCCGCCTCGTTCAGCCACAGCTTCATCTGTCTTTCCGTCATCACCCATCCGGGCAACACGCAATTCACGCGAATCTTTTCTGGCCCCAATTCACGCGCCAGTGCGCGCGTCAACCCGCCGATCGCGGATTTCGCCGTCACATAGGCGGGGCAATCAGAATCGCCCACCATCCATGTGATCGAGCCGAAGTTGATGATCGATCCTCCGCCCGCATCGCGCATCTGCGGGCGCACGGCCTGCGCTGCAAAGAATTGATGCCGCAGGTTCACCTGCATGCGGTTGTCCCAATATTCCACCGTCACGCTTTCCGTCGTGTGGCGGTCGTCGTTTCCGGCATTGTTGACCAGCACACGGATCGGCCCGTTGCGCTTGCCCGCATCCGTAATGGCCGCGCGCAGCGCCTCGATATCGCGGAGATCGCAGGGAATGAAGTGGGGCGCTTCAAGCCCTTTGCCCGCCAGCCGCTTCACAAGCTCTTCCGATGGCTCCCGTGCAATGTCCACAAAACACACCTTCGCACCCTGCCGCCAGAAGTGCTCCACGAGACTCTCTCCGATGCCGCTGCCGCCGCCCGAGATGAAAACGCTGCGGCCATGAAGGCTCGGATAACTCGCCGGATTTTCGATCTGTCCCTGCATGTAATTGCGTCCTGAGTTGATTTCGCCAATCCTCGTGCGGGCAGCGCACAGATGTCAAGCTGCACCAACGCCGGGCAGGCCTGCATTCTCCAGGTTACCTCGGCCCACGCTGTGCATTGACTTGGGAATTCAGGGGAATAGTCTGACATCATTCCTCAAGGATGCCATTCCCATGAACATCGAAGTGAAGAACACCAACTACCGCAATGATTCAATCCTTCTCGGTTTCAGCGATCTCAAGCGGCTGAAGACCGAGCGGCCGCTGGTGTTCGAGAAGGGCAAGGGCATCTTCATCTACGATGAGAACGGCAAGGACTATATCGAGTCCGTATCTTGCTTTTATTGCGTGTCGCTGGGCTTCAGCGAGGAGCGGCTGGCCGATGCCGCCTACCGGCAGATGAAGATGCTGCCGATGTATTCCTCCGCCATCCACCGCACGGTGCCAGCCGTGATGGAACTGACGGAGCGCCTCGCCAAACTCTCGCCTGTCAAGAATCCACGCATCTATTTCTCGACCACGGGCTCGGAAGCGAACGACCACCTCATGAAGTTCATGTGGTACGGCAACGGCTTTGCGGGCGAGCCCAACCGCCGCAAGATGATCTCGCGCAAGGCCAGCTATCATGGCTCCACCATCGCCACCTGCGCGCTCGGCGGCTCGCAGGACCTGCATGACAGCTTCGGAATCCCCATGGGCTTTTCGCTGCAGGTGAGCCATCCCAGCTGGCCCAATGCGGCGTTACCCGGCGAGGACGAGGAAGGCTTCACCGACCGGCTGGCGGAGGAACTGGAACAGACGATCCTCGAGGCGGGCCCCGAAACAATCGGCGCGATGATCGCGGAACCTGTCTCCGTATCGTCCGGCATGTTCCCGCCGCCCGCCAGCTATTTCCCGAAGATCACCAAGGTTCTCAGGAAATACGGCATCCAGCTTTTCATCGATGAAGTCGTCACCGGCTTTGGCCGTTCGGGGCATATGTGGGCCACCGAGTCGATGGGGCTGGAACCCGATTGCATGACCTGCGCGAAGGGAATCTCCGGCGCCTACATGCCGATTGCCGGTATCATCATGGGTGAGGAATTCAACCGCCGGCTCGACATCGGCAACGAGGCCAAGGGCTGGTTCGCCCATGGCGCCACGCATCATGCCCATGTGGTGTCCGCCGCCGTTGCAAATGAAGTCCTCAACATTTTCGAGGAGCGCGACATCCTCGGCCATGTACGCCGGATGATGCCGCACTGGAACCGGATGCTGGACAGCATGCTCGATCATCCGCTTGTCGTCGGAAACCGCAAGTGGGGCCTCGCCGGTGCCATCGAAGTCGCCTATCCGGGCGAGGGCCGCGCCGGGCCTGCCGCAAGCCTCAAGGTGGGCGGCGCGACAAAGGAGGTCTACGAGGCCGGCCTCCTCGAAGGCATCATCGTCAGGCCGCTGGCAGGCTGCTTCGTCATGGCGCCGCCGCTCATCATCACCGAAGCCGAGATCACCGAACTGGGCCGGCGGCTTCGTGCCGCGCTGGACCGCGTGCTGGCGAACCACTCGACCCGGTAACCGGCCTGGCCGTCAGGCCGTCATCTGCGGCACGGTCTGATCCGTGATCACAAGGTCAGGGTCCCGCCCCAGGCATTGCATCGCTAACGTTCGCCACCCCGCAATGTTACTGAAACGCCGGGATCACGTCCTTGCAGAACAGTTCCAGCGAGCGCTTCTGCTCCTTGTGGCCCAGGCCCAGGCTCGCATAATAGGTGAACTGGTCGACCCCTAAGTCCTGATAGAGCTTCAGCTTGGCGATCACCTCGTCGGGCGTGCCGAACATCAGATTGTTCGACAGCATCTTCGGGTCGTATTCCGCCCGGTTGGAGATGTCGCCCAGGTCCAGCTCCTTCGGGAAGCCGTTCTTCACGTCGCCCAGGTTCTTGAACAGATTCTCGAACTGGCCCAGCTGGCGCTGCGCCGCCTTCACGGGCACTTCCCACTGGTCTTTCCTGTCATAGACCGCCGTATGCCGCATCATGGCGAAGATCGGCCGGGCCTTGCCGGGGTTGGCGGCCATCGCCTCATCGAGCCTCGATTTATAAAGCTCGGCCTCCGACATCGGCCGGGTCAACGGCCAGGACATGATGTTGAGGCCGTGCTTCACTGCGAAGTCATAGGTGACGGGTGCGCGCGCCGCGACCCAGATCGGGGGATGGGGCTGCTGCAGGGGCTTGGGCACGGAAGTCGAAGTCGGGAACTGCCAGTACTCGCCCTTGTGCTCGTAATCGCCCTGCCACAGCGCCAGAACGGCGGGCAGCATCTCCTGCATGTATTTCCAGCCGTCAGTCTGCTTCAGGCCGGCATGCATGCGGTCGAATTCGCGCTGATAGGCGCCCGAACCGATGCCGAACTCCAGCCGGCCGCCGCACAGAAGGTCCGTCATGGCCGCTTCGCCCGCAAGCTTGATCGGATGCCAGTAGGGCGCCACCGCCACCGCCGTGCCCAGCCGGATGGTGTTGGTATGGCAGCCCCACCAGGTCAGGAGCTGGAAGGGGTCGGGCGCAATCGTCATTTCCAGCGCATGGTGCTCGGCCGACCAGGCGATGTGAAAGCCGCCCCGCTCCGCCATCTGCACCATCTCCAGGGTATGGCGGGCCACATCGCGCATGTCGAGACCATCGTCGAGACGCTCGAGATTGATGGCAAGCTGGAATTTCATCTACGGCGCCCCTCGCAACTGTCTTTGGAGTTGCATCGCATAATACGGGTTCCGATGGACTGCGGCAATGATCGACATCGATGCTGTCTCCGGGGCCATGCGTGAAACCATGGAGTGCGGATGAAAACGATCTTCCCGGGCTACGATCCGACGGGGCTGGGCGAAAGGCCTACGCTGAGCACTGATCAGAACTCAAATTTGCTTGTTGATGGTGAGTTGCGGAACTTTCGATGAGGGGTTTGCTTTAAATGTTGGGACAATTCTGTCTCCTGAGGACTTCCAAATGATGAAATCATTATACTGCGCAGCCGCTCTTAGCTTCGTGATGGCCTCGGGCTTGGCCGTTCCCGCCAGCGCCATGGATCCCATGATGTGCGATGAGGCCACAATGACGAAGATGCAATCGCAAATGGACGCCTTGACCGATCCGGCCATGAAAATGAACAAAGACATGGCCATGAAAGAAATGGACATGGCTAAAACCGCCATGAAAGCTAACAAAATGGACGATTGTTCGAAGCACCTTGGCATGGCCAATATGGGCATGATGATGAAGTGTGACGACGCCACGATGACGATGATGCAGACCGAAATGGATGCCATGACCGACCCGGCCATGAAGACGAACAAGGATATGGCCATGAAGCAGATGGATATGGCCAAGACGGCGATGAAGGATAACAAGACGGATGAATGCATGATGAACATGGGCGAAGCCATGAACAGCATGAACAAGAAAATGTAACAACGTATTTTCAATTGAGGAATGAGGCGGAGAAATCCGCCTCATCCTTCTATGGGAATGGCCGGTTTGAGCCCTGTATGAGCACTGGCATGATCATCGCCGCCGTCACGCATGGGCATCAGGCGTTAGAATCTTTTCACTAGGCACTCTCGAGTCCCAATACGGTCTTCATGTGCGCGAGAATGAGTTCGCGGGCGCGGTTGCCCGTCTCTGCTGAAGCCTTGGCCGCCGACTGCACATACCATTGCTGTCTGTCCGCGAAGTGGCTCATGTCCACGGCTTCGGGGCAAAGCGCCATCATCAGCGAGGTTTCGCCTTCGCCCGCATGGTCGAAGGGATATTGCCCGATCGTGTCCTTCGTCATCAGCGGATGGAGCTTGATCCAGTTGAAGGGATCGCTGCCGCCGGCCTGCTGGGCATAATAGTCCGCCATCTTGTCATTGCCCCACCAGCCTTCGCCGCGGGTTTTTTCGAGGAAGGCAAAAATCGCCTGACGCGCGGCGAACTTGAAGGCGAGATCCGTCGGCATGCCGACGGTGAAATTCTCGGTCTGGTGATGGATGAAAACGTGAATGTTGCGGAAACCCACGCGCAGCAGCCCCGTGAACATCTCGCGCGCGAAGGGATGCAGCGCGTCTGAATCGACATGAACCGAGCCGTTGCCTTCCGGTGCTTCCACGGCATAGCTCGCGGCGCCATAATAGAAAGGCGGCAGGATGACGATTTCGGCTTCCCTCTCCAGAATGTCGAGCATCTTCGTCACCGCCAGCGTGTCCATGCCCACCGCCATATGCTCGCCGTGATATTCGAGCACGCCCAGCGGCAGGACCACCGGCACATTTTTCTCGATTGCCGTCCTGATCTGGTGCGGCAGCATCATTTCAAATCGCATCGGCAACTACTCCTGGCTTCTTCACTGCCTCTCGACGGCACGGATTTGTTAGCATAGTCTCCGCCGCCGCAAGAAGAATGCAGATCGATAAGTTGCGTTGGGGGAACGGGTCTTGGCGTCAGTCGACATTGTGAACGTGCGGAAATCCTACGGCGACCAGGAGGTGATCCATGGCGTCACGGTAGGCATTTCCGACGGCGAGTTCGTGGCCCTCGTCGGTCCGTCTGGCTGCGGAAAGTCGACGCTGCTGCGCATGATCGCCGGGCTCGAAGAGATCACCGGCGGCGATATCAGGATCGGCGAGCGCGTGGTGAACGGCCTCCAGCCGAAGGACCGCGACATTGCCATGGTGTTCCAGAACTATGCGCTCTATCCGCACAAGACGGTTGCCGCCAACATGGGCTTTGCGCTGATGCTGCGGAAGACGCCAAAGGCCGAGATCGACCAGCGTGTGAAGCGCGCCGCTGAAATCCTGGGCCTCATGCCCTATCTTGACCGTTACCCGCGCCAGCTTTCGGGCGGCCAGCGCCAGCGCGTGGCCATGGGCCGCGCCATCGTGCGCGATCCTGCGGTGTTCCTGTTCGACGAACCCTTGTCGAACCTCGATGCGAAGCTCCGCGTGCAGATGCGCGCCGAGATCAAGGAACTGCACCAGCGGCTCAAGACCACCACGGTCTATGTGACACACGACCAGGTCGAGGCCATGACCATGGCAGACCGCATCGTGGTGCTGCACGATGGCGTCGTCGAGCAGGTGGGAACGCCGCTCGAACTCTATGACAGGCCCAACAATCTCTTCGTGGCAGGCTTCATCGGGTCGCCTTCCATGAACATGTTCAAGGGCACCATCCGCGCTGGCGCCACGCCGTGGTTCGAAGCTGCGAATGGCACGAAATTACCGCTCGCGCGTGCGCCTGCAGGATCGGATGGTCTTGCCGCGATCTATGGAATCAGACCCGAACACCTGACTCTCGGCGGAGGTCTGCGCACGACAGTGACAGTGATCGAGCCCACGGGTGCGGAAACCCAGGTGCTGGCGAAAATCGCCGGCGAGAAAATCCTCGGCGTGTTCCGCGAGCGCGTGACGACGAAGCCCGGTGAAGAACTGGCAATGTCGCCCGATGTTTCGCTCGTGCATCTGTTCGATGCAAAGACGGGCAACCGCATTAGCTGACTCAATGACTGCCGCCCAATTGCATAACGTTGCTGCGCTGCACATACTGCAACGCACGACGAGTTTCGCTTGGGCTTGGGATTCAAAGGCTTGGGATTCAAGGGCTTGGCTTCATTGACATTGGCGCTGGCTGTTGCATAGTCGGCCGCGCGTTCATCACGAAACAAGGTCACGACCGGCGCCGCTCAAAGGCCAGCCAGGGAAGTCGCACCATCACGCGGCGGACGCTTACAGGGAGGACCCAAGACGATGAAAGTTGAACTCTACAATATGATGAGCCGCCGTGGCTTGCTCAAAGGCGCGGTCGCCGCTTCGGCACTTGGTGCCGCCGGTTCGCTCGGACTGATGATCCCAAGGGCTGAGGCGCAAAGCTCGCTCCGCGCCGACATGCTGAAAATCCCCGGCGTAGGTGCCGGCCAGCCCACCGATGCCGATTGGCAGAAGGTCGGTGCGATGTGCCTCGAGCCCACCAAGGCCAGTGTCAAGGAAGGCGAATTCAAGGGCGTCGAGCTCTCGTTCATGGGCCTCAACAACCAGAACGTCCATAACGTGCTGTTCCGGGGACTGTCCAAGGCGTGGGCCGACTACACCGGCGCCACAATCAACTGGATCGATCTCGCGCAGGCCGATTATAACGCCCGCCTGCAGCAGTCGATTGCCACCGGCACGGTAGACTTCGACGTGATCGAAATGGGCGCTCCTTTCGAGGGCGACGTCTGCGGCAAGGGCCTCGCCTCCGTCATGCCGGACTGGGTCAAGACCCAGATCGACATGGACGACTACGTGGGCTACCTCAAGGCACCCGTCGGCACATGGGACGGCAAGACCTATCGCGTCTCGTGCGATGGCGACTGTCACAATTTCAACTACCGTTCCGACGTGTTCTCGGATGCAGGCCTGGCCGAAGAGTGGAAGAAGTCCGGCGGTGCGGGAGAATGGGGCGTGCCGAAGACTTGGCAGCAGGTCAACGCCGCCACCAAGTTCCTGAAGGGCAAGAAGCTCGGCGGCCAGGATCTCTACGGCTATCTTGATCCGTGCAAAGGCTGGGGCGGCTTCGCCTTCTACTTCCTGGGCTCGCGCGCAACGGCCTATGCCAAGCATCCCGACGACAAGGCCTTCCTGTTCGACGCCGACACGATGAAGCCACGCGTCAACAATCCGGCCTGGGTGCGTGCCATCCAGGACGTGCTGGACTCGCTGCCCTTCGAGCCCGCCGATCAGCTCAACGCTGATCCGGGCACCACGGGCTTCCAGCAGTTCCTCGCCGGCACCGGCACCATGCTCTCGTGGTGGGGCGACATCGGCTCGAACGTCAAGACCAACGACACCTCCGTCATTGGCGATGCGACGGGCTTCGACATCCTCCCCGGTTCGGACGACGTCTACAACGTCAAGACCGGCGCATGGGACAAGCTTGCCTCGGGCCCGAACTATGCGCCGAACATGGCCTATATCGGCTGGGGCATCTATGTGATGGCGCGTGTCGATGCAGACCCTGTGAAGCAGAAGGCAGCCTGGTCTCTCGCCGCGCATCTGGGCGGCAGGGATATCTCGCTGTGGATGGCGGCCTATCCGTCAGGCTTCCAGCCCTACCGCCAGAGCCACTTCGATGTGGCCGAGTGGACGGCTGCCGGCTACGACGAGAAGTTCATCAAGAGCTTCCTCGACAGCCAGGCCAATTCGTACAACCATCCGAACGCCGCCATCGAGCCGCGCATTCCCGGCATCTTCCAGTATTACTCGGTCGCCGAGGACGAACTGGCCAAGATCTATGCCGGCCAGGCCACGGCGCAGGCCGGTGCGGATGCCATCGCAGCCGCATGGGAAAAGATCACCGACCAGCTTGGCCGCGACAACCAGATCAAGCTCTACAAGGCCTCCCTGGGCATGTAAGAAAAGTGCGGCGGGCCTTTCGTCCTCGCCCCTCGACAGAGGGGAGAGGAAAGGGGCCCGCCGCGCAAGCGGTGGGATAGGAGAGGGGCAACCGGGCATTGTAGGATACGAAGACCGGTTGCCCCTCTCCTTCCCCAACTTCGTTGGGTCCCCTTCCTCTCCCCGCTCGCGCGGGGCGAGGACGACGGACTGAGAGAGAGATTTGAAGAGCACGGCATCCGATGACGTCTCCTGCACTTGCCAGCCCCGGACATGATGCCGTGTCCCCGCTCGTTTCGCCCGAGCGGCGGAAGATGGGCAGCCTGCTAATCCGCTCCGCCACGCTCGTCCTCGGCCTGATCGTCCTCATGCAGTCGCTCTATGCGGCGGGCATGATCTCGTTTGGTTTTTCGAGCTGGCTTCCGATCCTCATCGCCTACACCGTCTGGGGCGTGCTTCTTTGCATCGGCAGCATTCTGCGTGATGGTGAAGGCGGCTGGCGCGCGCTGTTCGTGCTGCCAGCCATCCTGTTCACCGTTGCGCTCGTCATCTTCCCCACCGTCTTCGGCCTGTTCATCGCGTTTAGCGACTGGAACCTGCAGTCCGTCGGCGGGCGGCAATTCAACGGGCTGGCGAATTTCTACCAGCTGATGAACGATCCCTATTTCTGGAATGCGCTCGGCAATATGGTGTTCTATGTGGCGACCGTGGTCGTGCAATATGCCATTGCCTTTGGCCTCGCGATGCTGCTCAATGCCGATATCAAGGGCCAGAAATTCTTCCGCGTCGCCTTCCTGCTGCCCTTCATGCTGTCACCCGTCGCGGTCAGCTGGATGATCGGTAAGTCGATGCTCGAATACCGCTTTGGTCCCGTCACCAATCTCTTGCGCTTCTTCGGTTGGGAAAACCCATCGCTGCTCACCTCGCCATGGCTCGCAAAGACGACGATCGCCATGATGGACGCCTGGGTGTGGATTCCCTTCATGATGATCCTGATCCTCGCGGGCCTCCAGGCGCTGCCGAAGGAAATCCAGGAAGCAGCGAAGGTCGATGGCGCCACGGGCTGGCAGGGCTTCTGGCAGGTCACCTTCCCCTTGATGCTGCCGGTGAGCCTTACCACCATCATCCTCCGCATCATCTTCCAGCTGAAGCTGGCAGACATCGTCATCAACACCACGTCCGGCGGGCCGGGCGGTGCCACCGATACCGTGTCGAGCTTCATCTTCCGTGAATACAAGGACCGTTCCAACGTCGGCTACGGCACCATGGTGGCGGAGGTTTATCTCATTCTCATCATCGTCTTCGTGGCGCTGCTGCTCTGGGGCACCAGCCGCTTCATGCAGAGGCAAAACTAGATGCCGCACGTGATGAAGCGAACGCTGATCTACGCCGCCCTGATCGTCTGGACGATCATCGCGCTGTTCCCGATCTTCTGGACTTTCTCGACCACGTTCAAGGTGGCGAAGGATGTGCAGCTTGGCCACATCATTCCGTGGATCGACTTCAAGCCAGCATGGCTGGGGCTTCGCGCCATCGGCTTTTCTCCCGATACGCTGTTTACCGACTCGACACCGCGCGAGGAATTCCTCAAGCGCTTCTGGAATTCGATCCAGGCCTCGATCGGCGGATCGGCGCTGGCGCTCGTCATCGGCTCGATGGCGGCTTACGGCCTCAGCCGCTTCCAGTATAAATATGCGATCTGGCGCAACCGCGACATTTCCTTCTTCTTCCTGTCGCAGCTCATCCTGCCGCCCGTCGTACTGGCGATGCCGTTCCTCGTTCTCTACAAGGAACTGACGCTGCTCGACTCGATGATCGGCCTCATCCTCATCTATGCCTTGTCCGTGCTGCCCATCGTCATCTGGATCATGAAGGACCAGTTCGACACCATCCCGCAGGAACTGGAACAGGCCGCAATGGTCGATGGCTGCTCGGTGTGGGGCGCGTTCCTCCGCATCATTCTGCCCATAGCACTCCCCGGCATGGTGGCGGCTTTCATCCTCTCCGTCATCCTGTGCTGGAATGAGTATTTCTTCGCAGCACTCCTCACCAGCAGCCACGCCAAGACCCTGCCGGTGATGGTCGCAAGCCAGACCGGCAGCCAGGGCATTTCATGGTGGTCTATGGCGGCGGTATCCTCCGCCGCGATCCTGCCGCTGATCATCATCGGCATCTTCCTCGAACGCTACATCGTGAAGGGACTGACGTCGGGCTCGGGGAAGTAGGGGACTGCGTGCCAATGCTATAGTGGATCGGCGCCGGCATTCCCACCTTGTGTCATCCCCGGACTTGTTCCGGGGACCCATCGTTCCGCACGCACAACACCAACACTTGTTGCTCAATGGGTCGCCGGAATGAATCC
>JBKJQU010000375.1:0-2766 GCA_046594995.1 Aestuariivirga sp. | reverse complement strand
CTGGATGGCTTCCACGGCTTTATCCACGAACTCGTCGGCAAGCACGACTTCGATCTTCACCTTAGGCAGGAAGTCCACGACATACTCGGCACCACGGTAGAGTTCGGTGTGGCCCTTTTGGCGGCCGAAGCCCTTGGCTTCGGTCACCGTGATGCCCTGGAGCCCGACCTCCTGAAGCGCTTCCTTGACCTCATCCAGCTTGAACGGCTTGATGATCGCTTCGATCTTTTTCATGTCTGCTGATTGCCCCGCGTTAACGCGCGTTAAAGAGTGCAGAGTCTATGCCAGTTGAAGCCATCAAAGAATTCAAGAGGTTAAGGAGGGTGCTGCATTATTGGGCGCATCCCAGAGCATAATATTTGAGCATAATGATTGAATATTAATCAGGTCGGGGTGTCTTGCGGATCGAGTGGATCAGCTCGGCCAGCTCCTGCGAGCGGAGATCGTCCAGCTTCTCATGCAGCGCCATGATCTCGATCTCGGCCTTGAGGTTCACCTCATAATCGTGGGAGGCCTGGAGCCTGTCTTTCGCCGTCTGGCGGTTTTGCGACATCATGATGATGGGCGCCTGGATGGCGGCGACGAGCGACAGGAAGAGGTTCAGCAGGATGAAGGGGTAGGGATCGAAGGGATCGCCCCATTGCGCCAGGATCGCCGCGTTCAGCACCACCCAGCCGATGAACGCCGCGCCAAAGATGATGATGAAGGTCCACGAGCCGCCGAAGCTGGCGATCTGGTCCGACAGCCTTTCCCCGAAGGTGCGGCTGGTGTCGTAGTCGATGTTCACATCGCGCGAGACCGCCACCCGTTTTGCCACACGCTCGATGACATGGCGCTCGCGGCCAGTCAGGTCTTCATAGCCTACCTCGAGAATGCGCCGGGCGAGAAGCTTGACTGCATCGGTGGGGGCTGTCGTCATCGGATGTGTCCTTCAGCATCGGAAAATTCCACTTTCAGGAACAATGGCAATGCTTAGCACAGACTTCGCATGTGCAGGACTGTTGCAAAAACGGCACCGCCCCGGTTTTTAACCGTTGATGATGCCGGATGCCGGAGCGTGATGGCGTCCATGGAAAAGATCATGGACGATGCAAAAGCAGGAATCGACCAGCCGCTAGACGCGCGAGCGGGGAAGCCTTTCGTTGTGCTCGGTAATTGGCTTGAACAGATAGATTCCGTAGATCGCGGCAAGACCCACGAGAATGTAGATGATGCGCGACAGGCCACTGCGTGGGCCGACTTCACCGCCAAAGATGGCCGCCACGAGATCGAACTCGAACAGACCGACCAGCAGCCAGTTAAGTCCGCCAATGATGAGCAGCGCCATGGCGATGATGTTCAGGTATTTCATCTTTGTGTCTCCGGGTAAATTCAGTTGCCCGTTGAACGCGAGCCTCCTGTGATGGTTCCTCTCGGGCGAGCGATGGTTTAGCGTAAGGCAATGACCAACGAAGTTTTAACACCGGCCGAAATGTACCACGCCGATGCCTTGGCGGTGGAGGCGGGCGTACCCTCGCTCACGCTGATGGAAAATGCCGGGCGCGCGGTGGCGGAAGAAATCCTGCGGCGCTACGGGGCGCGGCCCACGCTGGTGCTGTGCGGACCTGGCAACAATGGCGGCGATGGCTTTGTTGCGGCGCGGTATCTGAAGCGCTGGGGCTGGCCAGTGCGGGTGGCCCTGCTGGGTGACCGTGCGGGCCTGAAGGGCGATGCCGCCGCGATGGCGGCAAAGTGGCATGGCCCGGTGGAGCAGGATATCAGCATGGGCGGAGCCGGACTGCTTGTCGATGCGCTGTTCGGCGCTGGATTGTCGAAGCCGTTTTCCGAAGATCTGGCCGGGGCCATCAATGGTGCTGGCGTGCCGGTCGTCGCCATCGACGTGCCTTCGGGCCTCGATGGGCTGACAGCTATGCCTCGCGGCGCAGCGGTGAAGGCCGATATCACGGTCACCTTCTTTCGCCGGAAACCTGCCCATGTGCTGATGCCGGGACGCGAACTGTGCGGCGAGGTGGTGGTGGCCGATATTGGCATACCTTACTCAGTTCTTGAGATGATTGGCCCAAGCACCTGGATCAATGAGGATTTCTTCAGGCCTGCACTTTCAGTAGCCGGTCACAAATATGGCCGCGGCCATGCCGTTGTCGTCTCTGGCGGACCGCTGAACACAGGTGCCGCGCGGCTGGCGGCCAAGGCTGCATTGAAAATCGGGGCAGGGCTGGTAACACTTTCCGGCGACGGATCAGCTTTGGCCGTTCATGCCAATCATGTGACTGCCGTCATGCTATCGGACACCGACCTGCCTGAACTTCTTTCCGACCGGCGCAAGAACGCCGTCTGCATCGGGCCTGCCGCCGGCATGGGCGCCGGAATGCGGACAAAGGTCGAAGCCGTGCTGATGAGCGGTGCCGCGACTGTGCTCGACGCCGATGCGCTGACGAGCTTCGCAGATCAGCCCGAGCCGCTGTTCCGGTTGATCGGCATTACTCCCTCGCGGCCTGTGGTGATGACCCCGCATACGGGAGAATTTTTACGCCTGTTCAAGGGTTTGGGCACGGATACGGATCCAAAACTTGAACGAGCGCGAAAGGCTGCGGCCCTGTCCGGCGCAGTCGTCATCCTGAAGGGGGCCGACACCGTGATCGCCGACCCCGATGGCCGTGCGAAGATCAATGTCAACGCGCCGCCCTCGCTTGCGACCGCTGGTTCCGGCGACGTGCTGGCCGGGATTGTCACGGGCCTGCTAGCCCAAGGGCTGAGCGGCTTCGA
>JBKJQU010000384.1:0-5936 GCA_046594995.1 Aestuariivirga sp. | reverse complement strand
GCTGCACACCTACCCTGATGGAAACTCCGTCAACATCGCCGCCCATGCCGTTGCCGTTGCCGTTGCCCGGCATTTGAAGGCCGATGTGCATGGCTTGGTTCTGAACGCCACGTTTCCGCCAGCTTCTTCGATCATGGGCGACATGATTATCAACGTAGACAGCATGATGCGCGAGGTGACGGCCAAGTGCCATGTCCGGGGGACGACGCTGGTGCAGGCGATGCAAGCAGCCCTTGAGCCGGCCGGCGTCAAATTCCGCTGTACTACTTAGTTGGATAGCGCCCTGGGAGCCGTCGGCGGTGCCGCCGAGACGATTGCATGCTACCATGATCTGATCCTGACCGGGCTAAGCGCCAACGATGTATCAATGGAGGCGACGGCCGAATCGGTGGTGTTCGGATCAGGTCGCCCGACTCTGCTGGTGCCGCAAGATGATACCACCTTGCAGTACCATCACGTCATGATCGCATGGGATGGCAGCCATGTGGCCCCTCGCGCCGTGGCCGATGCACAGGAATTTCTGCGCCTTGCAAAAAATGTGACGATTGCCGTTGTGGCCGATGAAAAAACGCTCCCCGAAGATAATCCGGGTTCGAAGTTAAAAGATTACCTCGACCGTCACGATATCAACACGGCGGTTGCGCTGGTGCAGGGCCAGCGGCGGCCGGCCCATCGGGCGGGCGCTCCAGTACCATGCGCTTGAAATCAACGCTGGCATGATGGTCATGGGGGCCTTTGGCCACTCCCGCATGCGCGATTTCGTGATGGACGGGGCCACGACCGCCATTTTGCGCGATCTGAAACTACGGGTGCTGTTGTCGCATTGACGCCTCTGCAGAGAGGGTCGTGTGGATCATCCGGTGCGATAAGGTTCGTTAAACAAGAGGGCTGCAATGAAAGCCGTTATTCCCGATAAGGCGGGCCGCATAACCAGTGATTGTGAGGTGTGTTGATGCGCATTGCTGTCATCGGTGCAGGTGTGCTGGGCAGCCTTTACGCAGCACGTCTGGCCGCTACGGGTCAGACTGTCACCCTTGTGGCGCGGGGGGACCGTCTGACCCAGTTGCAGGGCGGGCCGATCCTGATTTTGAACGAAGATGATGGTGTCCGCGCTGCGACCGTTGAGGTGGTTGAACACCTCGACCCCGATACGGACTATGACGTGGCAATGGTCGTGGTGCGCGCGGATCAGATCGGCGCTTTGCTGCCGGACCTGAGCGCCAACCGTGGCGTCAAGACATTCCTGTTCATGCACAACCGGGCTGCGGGAAGTGCCGCTTTGGCGCGATCGGTCGGGCCTGATCGCGTGCTGCTCGGCTTTCCCGGGGCCGGAGGTTGGCTGGATGGTGCGACGGTGCGGTACCGGCTGATCCCGGAACAGCCCACCACGCTAGGCGAGCCGGATGGATCGTTGTCGCCCCGCTTGCAGCAGGTAAGAAAAATTCTGGAGCAGGCTGGTTTCCCGGTCGCCCTCAGCCGGCGCATGGACGATTGGCTCAAGACGCATGCGATGCTGGTCACGGCCATCGCGGGCGCGATTTATCTCGGCCATGGCAGCACGGCGGAGGTTGCAAGATCGCCCGACAGCATCCGCGTTCTGGTGCACGGCATCCGTCAGGGCTTTGGGCTGTTGGCAGACGCAGGCGTGGTGATCGCGCCAAGGAAACTTGCCCTGCTTGTCGGTCTGCCTTCGATCCTTGGGCAAACATACCTCCGGCACTTTCTGGCCCGCCCGGCGTCGGAACTGATCATGGCACGCCATGCCAATGCAGTGCCGGGCGAGATGCATGCGTTGGTCAAAGAACTTTGCGTCATCGTCCGGCTCGAACAGGGCCATGCGCCTGATCTGGAGACCTTGTGGACAGCGGTTTCTGCTGCGGCAAGCCGATGAATATTTTGACATTGGACCGGGCCGGGCCGGGATTTCAGCCACCCCTTTATCCCTGTCATCAACCCCAAGGAGCCACCCCATGCCAATGATGCGCGCTGCCATTTTCGTAGAACCGGGCCGGATCGTGCTCAAGGATAAAACGATCCCCGATGTCGGGCCGCTGGATGCGCTGATCCGGATCACCACGACCACGATCTGCGGCACCGATGTACATATCCTGAAAGGCGAATATCCTGTGGTGCCCGGGCTCACCATCGGTCACGAACCGGTTGGCTTCATCGAAAAGTTGGGCGCTGCCGTGACCCGGTTCAGCGAAGGTCAGCGGGTGATTGCCGGGGCGATGAGCAATTTGTCCCCGATCCCCGAAGGTCTGACTGACGACCAGGTGCTGATGTGCCTTGACATTATGTCAACCGGGTTCAGCGGCGCGGAAAAGGGCGGGATCCGGATCGGCGACATGGTGGCGTTCTTTGCGCAGGGGCCGATAGGCCTATGTGCGACGGCGGGGGCCAAACTGATGGGGGCATCCACCATCATCGCGGTTGATGCCCTGCCAAACCGGCTGGCGATGGCGAAACGGCTTGGTGCGGATTACGTGGTCGATTATACCAAAGTCAACCCGGTGGATGAGATCATGCGCCTGACAGTCAGGCGCGGCGTTGACGTTGCCATCGAGGCGTTGGGCACCCAAGGCACTTTTGCATCTGCTTTGCGGGTGTTACGGCCCGGCGGTACTCTGTCCAGTCTGGGGGTCTTATTCCACCGATCTGACCATTCCCGCCGGGGCCTTTGCCGCCGGTCTGGGCGACCATATCATCGTCACCTCGCTGTGTCCGGGCGGCAAGGAATGGATGCGCCGCCTGATGGCGATCATCGAAACCGGGCGGGTCGATCTGGGGGCGATGGTCACACACCGCTTCAATCTGGATGATATCGAGGCAGCCTATGATCTGTTCAGCAACCAGCGCAATAGCGTGTTCAAGTTGGCGATCACGCCTTGATCCGGTGCCGTCTGGAAACAAATCAATGCCTTTTCTGGTGCGGAGTTCAAAATTGAAAAACTTTCTTTGTTTAGTTGCCGTGGCATGTGCCGCTCTTGCGGCTCCGGGTCCGGCTATGTCCGACGTCCTGCTGACACACATAACGCTGGTCGACGTTGAAACCGGAACGCTGACCCAGGGGCAGTCTGTTCTGATCAAAGGCGACCGCATCGCCGAAATCAGCAGCGCCATTTCCGCGCCGGATGGAACGCCGCAACTTGATGGCGCCGGCGCTTACCTGATCCCCGGTCTTTGGGACAGCCATGTCCACATCTTTTCTTCGCCCACCGAGCCTGACAGCGCGCTGCCGCTTTACCTGATCAACGGTGTCACCGGCGTCCGCGATATGGGTGCGCTCTGGCCGATTGCCGACCAGCTGGCCTTGCAGGCCCGGATCGAGGCGGGCGAAACCCTCGGTCCCCGGCTGGTGCTTTCCGGCGCGTGGGTCGACGCTTCGCCCGGATCCTGGCCGGGCATGTTTCTGGCCGACACACCCGAAGCGGCGCGCACCGTCGCGGCGCGCATCGCCGCCGAAGGCTGGGCCGCCGTGAAGGCCTATTCGATGCTGGATGAGCCAACCTATTCCGCTCTCGCCGACGCGGCCCATACTGCGGGGCTGCCCTTTGTCGGTCATATTCCAGAAACGGTGGCCCTTGTAACCGCCCTTGCGGCAGGGCAGGACGGGATCGAGCACTTTGGGCGCGTCACCATGGCCTGTTCGACCGCCGAAGCCGAGATGCTTGCTGCGCTGCGGGACGTGGTGGCTGCCGGGGCGGATCGCGACGGGATTTTCGCAGTCATGGCCGCCCGCAACCGCATCATTTTGGAAAGCTGGGACAAGGATCTGTGCGCTCAGGTTCTGGCCAGCATGGCCACGGCCCACATGCATGTCAGCCCGACCCTCGTGGTTGCCGGGTTTTACGTGGGTGATCGTCCTGCCAATGACGCCCCAAGGGTCCGCATGCTGCCCCCAGAGGTGCGCGCGGCCTGGTCCGGCCCTGACTTTCGGCTTGATGCGTTGACTGATGAGGTTCGCGCACTGGCATCGGACTCCATTGCACTCAACCACCAAACTTTCCTGATGGCGCACAGGGCGGGCGTGCCGATCCTTGCCTCGACAGACGCTTCCTTTGCCAATCCGTGGCTCTTTCACGGCTTTTCCCTGCTTGATGAACTTGATCTTTACGTTAAGATCGGCCTGACTCCGCGCGAGGCTCTTTATACCGCAATCGTTGCCCCGCCGCGCTTCTTTGGACTTACCGATCAGGACGGCACCATCGCGCCGGAGCAGCGCGCCGATCTGGTCCTGCTTGACGCCAATCCGCTTGAGGATCTCACAACGCTGCGCCACCCCCGCGCCGTCATTATTGGCGGCCAATTGCTGGACCGGCAGGCCCTTGACGACATGGAAACAAAGCTTCTGGAACGGGGCGAATAGGTATGCTGCCGCAACCGATTGGAAATGAAATATGGCGCGTGAATATCAGACCTCGCCCCGAGCGACCGGCAGATGGCAATCAAAAGCCAAACGCTTCATGACGGCGCTCGTCCTGATCCTTTCAACGGTCCTTCTGGTCGGAGTGGGCTATTTGTTCGCTATTAGTCCGGGTCACCCTGCCCCGCTTCATGATGCCAATGGCGACGTGATACCTCGCAGCCTGTCGGAACGCGTGACGGTCGAGATCGGCGGCATCCCGCAAAGCATGATCATTCAAAGCGTCGATCCCGCAAACCCAGTTCTCCTTTTCCTTCACGGCGGCCCCGGCATGCCCGAGTTTTTCATGGAACAGGATTATCCCACCGGCCTTGAACGCCATTTCACCATGGTCTGGTGGGAACAGCGTGGCGCTGGCATGTCGTATTCGACCGATATCCCGCCCGAGACAATGACCATGGACCAGATGATCACGGATACGATTGAGGTTGCCGACTATCTGCGTGACCGCTTCGGACAGGATCGCATACTTCTCCTCGGCCATTCCTGGGGCAGTTATCTTGGCATTCAGGTCGCGGCACAGGCACCTGACCGGTTCCTCGCCTATGTTGGCATGGCCCAGATCGTCCACCAGCTTCGGTCCGAAGTTTTGGCCCATGACTATCTGCTTGGTGCCTACCGGGCGCGCGGCGATGCGGCGATGGTTCGTAGACTCGAAGCATCACCTGTCAGCATGAAGGACGGGCTATCGCCCGCCTGGATGCGACTGCGCGACGCCGCCATGCACAAGGCTGGCGTGGGGCAAGCGCGCGACATCAACTCGGTCATTACCGGTATCTTTCTGCCGGTCTGGTGGGTGCGCACTTACACCGTGGCGGACAAGATCAACGTCTGGCGAGGCAAGATCTGGTCAAGGCCGTTCTTTTGGGAGGAAATGCTGAGCGACGACCTCAGCACACGACTGACCACGTTTAAATTGCCGGTGTATTTCTTCGTCGGCCAATATGACCAAACTGCCAGTCCAATCCTGTCCCGTACTTACTTCGACGCCATCGACGCGCCGGTGAAAGGCTTTTACGTGTTCGAGGACTCAGCACACAGCCCGCTGTTTGAGGAGCCCGAGCGCGCGACGCAGATCCTCTTGCAGGATGTTCTGCCGGGGACAAATGAGCTTGCGGACGCCGGGAGGCAGGCAAGCCGCGAAATCGGAAACGGTGAATGACGGTCCGCTTTGGACGTTCGACTGTGCCGGACGGCTGCCCCTAAATCGGTCAAAGTCGACTGGGCCTCCGTTATCGCGATCATGAAGCTGATTGGCAAAATCAACTTGGACGAAAATACGACATTCCTGATCTCCACCCATGATGAAAAGATCGCGGCAGCCTGTCGGCGGCAGATCGTGGTGGGGGATGGGGTTCTGGCGGGTTAGTCCCACTGCAAAATCAATAGGTTTTCCGTAAGCGTCCGGGCGTGGCCGCCTTGCCCGAGGTGATGGATTACGGTTGAAGCTATGTCCTGTGGAGATCGTTGCATCGGCGAGGTCGATGCCGGTTCTATGTCTGGATATAGC
>JBKJQU010000308.1:0-6806 GCA_046594995.1 Aestuariivirga sp. | reverse complement strand
CTCTCCTCCTCAGAAACAGGCTTTCGTCTTGTCATAGAGGGTATCTATCTCTCACTCAGCAGCACCACGCTTTCCTGCTCGTTGGGGTCGGTGCGGGCGATGACGGCGCGGACGGGCTTGTCCGTGGGGTTATAGGGCTGGTGCGGAACGCCCGCCGGAATGTAGCAGAAATCTCCTGCCTTGATCTGCATGACATGTTCCAGATTGGGCCCGTGCCGCATCTCGGAACACCCCTCCAGCACGAAGATCGCCGATTCGTGCGCCTCATGATGGTGCGGACGGGCGAAATCGTCACGATATGCATGCAGAGCTTGTCCGCACCCGTTGATTCCGCCGAGATGCCGGAGAAATAGGACAGCCCCTGCTTGCCGGAATAACTCTCGCCGCCCGAAATGAGCTTGCGGGATTTCATCGTTCCCTCCTACTACCAACACTGTCATCCCCGCACGTGTTGCGGGGACCCATGGCTACCACAAGCGCCAGCGCCTGTTGAGTAATGGGTTGCCGGAACAAGTACGGCAAAGACAGATAACCGTTAGTCTCAGGGTGAGGTAGATGGTGGGGATGATTTCAGGCCTGAAATTCCATCCCGGTTACCTCGATCTTGCAGCCCAGCAGCGGCTGCTCGACCAACTGCGCACGGCTATCACCTTCGCACCGTTTCTCACCCCCGTCATGCCGCGCACGGGGCGGCCCTTCACCGTGCGGATGACGAATCTCGGAACCTTGGGCTGGGTGTCGGACCGTGCCGGATACCGCTATCAGGCGAACCACCCCGAAACCGGAAATCCCTGGCCGCTCATTCCGGAGATGGTGATGGATATCTGGCGGAAGCTTGGCGGCTATTCGCATGATCCGGAAGCCTGCCTCGTCAACTTCTACACCCAAGGTGCAAAGATGGGCCTTCACCGTGACGAGGACGAAGAGGATTTTGCAGCCCCTGTCGTGTCGATCTCGCTGGGCGATACCGCCATCTTCCGCATCGGCGGGCAGGAACGCGGTGGCAAGACCGAGACGCTGAAACTGACATCTGGCGATGTACTTGTGATGGGCGGCCAATCCCGCCTCTGTTATCACGGCATCGACCGTGTGCTGACCGGCACATCGACACTTCTGAAGGAAGGCGGCCGCATCAATCTCACGCTGAGGCGCGTGACAAAACCGGGGATTCAAACGTGACCGACTACGACATCGCCGTCATCGGCGCAGGCGCTGCTGGACTTGCGGCGGGACTTGCCCTTCAGAAGGCTGGCAGGAGCTTCACCGTGCTGGAAGCGCGGAGCCGGATCGGCGGCCGGGCCTTCACCGACACCGCGACCCTGGGGTTGCCCTTCGATTGCGGCGCGCACTGGCTGCATGCGGCGGCGCAGAATCCCTTCACCAAGATCGCGGACAAGCTGGGCTTCGCTTACAACTCCCGCATCTCGTTTGATGACTGGATGCTGTTTGCGGCGGGCCGCGAAGCGCCGGAGCGGGTTACGGAGGAGGCCGGCACCTACATGGACGACGTGCTGAGGCGCATCGACAAGGCAGGGGCCAAGGGCAAGGACGTTGCCTTCTCCGACTTCATCGAAGAGGGCAATTCCTGGAACATGCTGGTCCGGCAAGTGATTGGCCAGATCACATCACACGACCCCGAGGACTGCTCGACGCTCGATTCGTACCGCTATGATGAGGAAGGCGGCGACTTCCCCGTGGAGGATGGCTTCGGCGCGCTCGTCGCCCGCAATGCCGCTAATCTGGAGGTGACGCTCTCCACACCTGTGACCCGCATCGACTGGTCGGGAAAGAACGTGAGGCTCGAAACGCCGCGTGGCACGATCACGGCGCGCACGATCATTCTGTCAGTGCCTGTCAATGTGCTGATCGCGGAGGGCATTCGCTTCGAGCCCGCCCTTCCCGTACCGCTCGTGCAAGCCTTCCACGACTGCCCGATGGGCGTTTCGGAAAAACTCGCCATGCTGCTGGATCGGCCCATCGATGGGTTGGAGCACACCTACGGCGACGTGGTTTTTCCGGGCAAGGGGCCCGCCCGCACCTTCAACCTTTATGTGAACCCCTTCGGCCGCCCCCCTGATCGTCTCGCATATGGCGGGTTCGTGGGGCGGGGAAATGGAACGTTCAAGCGATGCGGACGCGGAGGCTATCGCGACCGAGGCAGCGGTGGAGGCTTTCGGATCGTCACTGCGAAAGCGCATCATCAGGACGCTCCGCACCCACTGGGCTTCCGACCCTTACACACTCGGCGGCTATTCCCATGCGAAGCCCGGCAAGGCGGCATCGCGGCTGATGTTCTCGGAGCCGGTAGGAGACAGGATCGTGCTCGCGGGCGAGCATTGCTCGATCCCGTTCTACTCCACCGTCCACGGCGCGCATCTCTCGGGCATCGCTGCTGCAAAATCGGCCATGGCGCTTGTTCCCCCGATGTGATGGCCGTCATATCGCCTCCACGTCAAACCCGTCATAGTTGCGGGGATCGGCAGGAACTGATTCGGGGGGGCGGCAAATGCTTTATGTGATTATTGGATCGATACTGATCCTGTTCGGGGCTCAGGCGATGTTCCGGCGCAGCGTGCCGGCAACCGGAATGCCACAGGGCAAGGGTGCCATCATCGGCTCGATCCTCGGCGGCCCGGTCGTTGGGATTGTCCTCATCATCGCCGGGCTTGCCGTTCTCGCATCCACCTCCTTCGTGCTGATTGCCGCCGACAAGGTGGGCCAACTGAAGCGCATCTATCTCGCCGCCGACCTGCCGCCCGGCCGCATCATCGCACTTCCCGGCGAAAAGGGGCCGCAGGCTGAAATCCTGGGGCCGGGCTTCCATTTCCGCCCGCTGCTGAACGTGCTCTACGACGTTGAGGAGCGGAACGTGGTGCAGGTGCCGGAAGGCTATTATGGCCAGATCACCACGCTCGATGGCGCGCCCATGCCGGAAGGCATGTTCATCGCGCCCGTCATCGCCGATGACAAGCTCGCCGCCATGCTGGAAGCCCAGACCTTTATCGAGCAGGGTGGCTTCCGTGGGCCACAGGAGACCGTGCTGAAGCCCGGCTCCTACCGCATGAACCAGTATCTCTTCGACGTCCGCATCGACCAGGACACGACCGCGACCATCATCCCCACCGGACAGGTGGGCGTGGTGAAATCCAACGTCCAGCAGCCGGGCCTTAACTGCCGCGAGGAAATGGTCCGCGTGAGCCAGGCCCAGCATGATGCCGAGGCGCTCTCCGTTCCGCTGGTGCCGAAGGGCTGCATCGGACTGTGGAAGGACCCGCTGCTGCCAGGCGCCTATTACCTCAATCGCCACGCCTATGACGTGACGCTGGTCGATACCCGGGTGCAGACCTGGGAATACAAGGGTGGCTATACCCGCCGCTTCATCGACCTGTCGCTGGACCAGCAGGGCAACCTCAACCAGGTCGAGCGCGCGGTGAACGTACCCAAGCCCGACACGGCGGTCGATGTCGCTGTCTTCGTCAAGGTCGAGGGCTGGGACATTCCGCAGGAACTGCGCGCTGTGGCGCAGGTTTCGCCCGAGAACGCACCGATCGTGGCAGGTTCGGTGGGCGGTATCGACCAGATCGAGCACCGGATCCTGACGCCGCTGATCCGTTCCATCGTGCGCAATGTGGCAGGCTCCACCATCCGCGTGCCGAAGAAGGAAGGCGATGCCATCGTTGGCTACGAGACGCGCCCCACCAAGGTTCTGGACTTCATCGAGAACCGCGAGGCCATCGAGGATACGATCGAGGCGCAGATCAAGACGGAGGCCCGGAAGGCCGGCGTCGAGATCAAGGAAGTGCGGCTTGGAGAGCCCGCCATCCCGCCGGAAATCCTGCTCGGCCGCCAGCGCCAGCAACTGGCCGACCAACTGGGCGAAGCCTACAAGCGGGAAACCGAGGCGCAGAAGCAGCGCATCGAAACCGAGCAGGCCAAGGCCACCGCCAACGAGCAGCCGCGCCTTGTCGAGTCCCAGATCGCCGTTAAGGTCGCCGAGCAGAAGGAAGCCGAGCGCGCCGCCCTTGGCCGCGCCGAGCGCAAGTATCTGGAAGAAATCGCGCAGGGGCAATCGGCACAGGCCAACGTGCTGGGCCAGGATCGCGTTGCGATGCTTCAGGCACTGGAAAAGGTTCTGGGCACGCTGGAGCGCGAACCGAACCTCGTGGCGCTGATGGGCAAGCTGGTGCCGAACACGGTGGTGACGGGTTCAGGCTTCGAAGGCGCCGCTGCCATTCTGGGCGACGCCATGAACAAGAGCCAGGCATTGCGGCAGTAGCATCTTACCCTCTCCCCTTGCGGGAGAGGGTGTCATGCGACGCGCATGACGGGTGAGGGGCCAGCGGAAACACCCCTCATCCGGCGCGTTCCGCGCCACCTTCTCCCGCAAGGGGAGAAGGATAACAGTTATTCAGCCTTCGAGACGCCCACCATGGCGGGCCGGAGGCAGCGCTCGCCGATGGCGAAGCCGGACTGCATTTCCTGAACGACCGTTCCCGGCGGGTATTCGGATGTCGGCATTTCGAACAGCGCCTGGTGCATGTTCGGATCGAACTTGTGGCCGACGGTATCAACCTTACGGATTCCATAGCGCTGGAACACGTTCAGGAGATCCTTTTCGGTCAGTTCGATGCCGGCGAGCAGGTTCCGCGTCGATTCATCGGCTGAAGCCCGCGCTTCCGCTGAAACCGCCGCCAGTGCGCGCTGCATGTTGTCGGCGACGCTCAGCAGGTCGCGGGCGAAATTGGTGGCGGCATAAAGCGTCGCCTCGGCCTTCTCGCGCTCGGCGCGCTTTCGCAGGTTTTCCATGTCGGCTGCGGTGCGCAGCAGCCGGTCCTTGTACTGGGCGGCCTCTTCACCGAGCTGTGCGATCTCGACGTCCTTCGGGTCCAGTTCGACGGCAATCGGCGATTCGATTTCAACATCATGCTCGATATGGGTGGCGGCGGTGGGCTCAGGTGTATTGGTTTCGTCAGCCATGGCTGATGGGTCCAGTCCATTCATTGTCGGGATGGCAGCCATATCGGCTGCTTGAGCACAAAAATCAAGTGAGCAGGCGGCCGATGGCCTTGGCCGTATAATCCACCATGGGAATGATCCGGGCATAATTCATGCGCGTGGGGCCGATGATGCCCATGACGCCCACGATCTTTTCCTCCGCATTCCGGTATGGCGCCACGATGATGGAAGAGCCTGACAGCGAGAACAGCCGGTTCTCGGAACCGATGAAGATCCGCACCCCCTCGCCCCCTTCGGCGGCGCCCAGAAGCTGCACCAGTTCCTTCTTGTTCTCGATGTCCTCGAACAGCTTCCGCATGCGTTCAAGGTCATTGGCGGCTGTCGAATTCTCGATGAGATTGGCCTGGCCGCGCACGATGAGCGTCTTGTCGTCAATCTCGCCCCCGCCCGACCATTGCCCGATCCCGGCTTCGACGATCCGCACCGAGATTTCATCCAGTTCGCGCCGGAGGCTCGTCATCTCGTCCCGCACGAATCGCTGCAATTCGTCGATGGTCTTGCCCTGGAACCTGGTCGAGAGATAATTCGACGCCTGGATGAAGGTCGACGGCGGCAGCCCCGGCGGCACTTCGATGACGCGGTTTTCAACGCTGCCATCCTCGCCCACGAGGATTACCAGCGCGCGGCCCGGTCCCAGGTTCACGAATTCGATGTGTTTCAGCCGCGCATTGATCTTCGGCGTCACGATGACGCCTGCGCAGTGAGAGAGGCCAGAGAGCATGGTCGTCGCCTCGCCCAGCACGTCTTCGATCCGCCGCTGCCGGTTCGACGCCGCGATCTGCGCATCGATGCGCGAACGCTCATCGCTCGACATGGCGCCCACTTCCATCACCGCATCGACGAAGAAGCGCAAGCCCTGCTGGGTCGGCATCCGCCCCGCGCTCGTGTGGGGCGAGAAGATGAGGCCCGCGTCTTCCAGGTCCATCATCACGTTCCGCACGGAAGCCGGAGACAGGCTCGATGGCAGGATGCGCGCGATGGTGCGCGAGCCCACGGGCTCGCCCGTCTCGAGATAGGTATCGACGAGGCGGCGGAAGATATCGCGCGACCGCTGGTCGAGACCGGCGATCCCGGACAATCTTTCATCAAACGGCGGCTTCGGCGGGATCATGCTCATGGACCTAATGTAGAAATCAAGTTGGCGCGGGTCAATCGAGAGGCTAGAGGAGCGTTCCCTCTCCCCTTGCGGGAGAGGGTGTCATGCGGAACGCATGACGGATGAGGGGTCTCGATCAACACGCCCCTCATCCGGCGCGTGCCGTGCCACCTTCTGCCGCAAGGGGAGAAGGAGAAATGATGAAAGGACTAGAATTATGCGTCCATCCGGACGGAACCCCGACCAGTTGCGCGCCGTCAGCTTCGAGCGCGGCTTCACGAAACATGCCGAGGGCTCGTGCCTTGTCCGCTTTGGCGACACCCATGTGCTGTGCACCGCCTCTCTCGAAGAACGTGTGCCGCCATGGCTTAAAGGAGGCGGTAAGGGCTGGGTGACGGCGGAATACGGCATGCTGCCGCGCTCCACCCATGAACGTATGCGCCGCGAATCCTCCGCCGGCAAGCAATCCGGCCGCACCCAGGAAATCCAGCGCCTCATCGGCCGCTCGCTCCGCACCGTAGTCGATCTGCCCGCCATGGGCGAACGCCAGATCACGCTCGACTGCGACGTGATCCAAGCCGATGGCGGCACCCGCACCGCGGCGATCACGGGATCATGGATTGCGCTGTTCGATTGCCTCACATGGATGGACAAGCGCTCGATGTTCAAGACCTGGCCCCTGAAGGACCATGTG
>JBKJQU010000083.1:0-25344 GCA_046594995.1 Aestuariivirga sp. | reverse complement strand
CGTCGTTCGTCACCAGAATGCGCATGTCAGGGCCTCGTGATATTGTCGGCGCCGCCCATATAGGGCCGCAGGGCTTCGGGGATTGTGACGCTGGCATCGGCGTTCTGGTAATTCTCCAGAATGGCCACCATGGTGCGACCAACCGCAAGGCCGGAGCCGTTCAGCGTGTGAACGTAGCGCGTACCCTTGCCGTCAGCCGGCTTGTATCGCGCATCCATGCGCCGCGCCTGGAAATCGCCGCACACGGAGCACGACGAAATTTCGCGGAACGCATTCTGACCGGGAAGCCACACTTCGAGATCATAGGTCATGCGGCTGCCGAAGCCCATGTCGCCCGTGCACAGTTGCATTACGCGGTAATGGAGGCCCAGTTTCTGCAGCACACTTTCGGCACAGCCCGTCATGCGTTCGAGTTCGTCGCGCGATTGCTCCGGCGAGGTGATGGAAACGAGTTCCACCTTCGAGAACTGGTGCTGGCGGATCATGCCGCGCGTATCGCGGCCCGCCGATCCTGCTTCGGCACGGAAGCATGGGGTATAGGCGGTGAGCCGCATCGGCAGATCTTTCTCTTCCACGATCCTCTCGCGCATAAGGTTCGTGAGTGAGACTTCCGCCGTGGGGATCAGCCAGCGCCCGTCGGTGGTCTTGAACAGGTCTTCCGCAAACTTTGGCAACTGCCCGGTGCCATACATGGCAGCGTCATTTACCATGAAGGGCACGTAGTGCTCGGTATAGCCATTGGTGCCGGTCTGCAGGTCCAGCATGAACTGCGCCAGCGCCCGCTCCATCCGGGCCAGCTGCCCGCGCATCACCACGAAGCGCGCACCAGCGATCTTCGCAGCCGTTTCGAAATCCATCAGGCCAAGCCATTCGCCAACGTCGAAATGCTGGCGGGCTTCATAGCTGAAGCTCGGCTGCTGGCCCCAGCGGCGCACTTCGATGTTGCCGGTCTCGTCCGTGCCGTCCGGCACGTCATCCAGCGGAAGATTTGGGACGACAGCGAGTGCCGCCTCGATCTTCAAATTGATCTCGCGCTCGACCTGTTCGCCAGCCGAAATGAAGTCCTTGATCGAGCCCATCTCGGCTTTCAGCGCATCAGCACGTGCCTTATCACTCTGCTTCATTGCCTCGCCAATTTCCTTCGACGCCGCATTCCGCCGGGCTTGCGCATCCTGCAGCTTCTGCAAATGGTCGCGCCGCTCGGCATCAAGCGCCAGAATGCCTGCCGACAGCGGCGAAAGCCCCCTGCGGGCAAGCCCCTTGTCGAACGCGTCCGGATTGCCGCGGATGGCCTTGATGTCGTGCATATCGGTGAATCCCTTTCCGTGCCCTCCTATAGGACGGCGAAAGGGCGGCGGGAAGGGTTCTGAGAGCTCACACCGCGTCTTCGGCGGTCTCGTCCTTCTTCTTGCGGCGGGATTCGAGGAAGCGCACGGCTTGCACCGAAACCTCGTAAAGCAGCATCAGCGGCACAGCCATGGCGATCTGCGAGATCGGGTCAGGCGGCGTCAGCACCGCTGCCACCACGAAAACGCCCACGATCGCAAACTTCCGCCCGCTCTTCAGTTGCTCGTAGCTGACAATGCCGATCTGCCCGAGAAGCGTCAGGATTACCGGAAGCTGGAAACAAAACCCGAAGGCGAGAATCAGCATCATCACGAAATCAAGATATGCCTCGACGTCGGGCATCAGCTCAATCGAGGTTTGACCGTTGCCGCCAGTACCGGCTGCCAGCGAATAGAAAAACGAGATCGCGACCGGCAACAAGAAGAAATAGACCAGTGCTGCGCCCAGAAGGAAGAACAGGGGCGTCGCGAAAAGATACGGCCTGAAGGCGTTTTTCTCGTTCGTATAAAGACCCGGCGCAACGAAGCGGTAAACCTGCGTGGCAATGATTGGAAACCCGAAGAACATACCACCGAACACCGCGATCTTCAGTTTCACCAGGAACACGCCCAGGAGCTTGATCGAGATGAGTGCGACATCGTCGCCGGTGCCCCATTTAAACGGCAGCACAAGGTAGTAAAGGATATCCGACGAGAAATAGAAGCTGACGATGAAGGCCAGTATGAAGCCCGCACCACTCCACATCAGGCGCGAGCGGAGTTCGATCAGATGCTCGATCAGCGGGGCTTCGGACGCATCGATTTCGCTCTTGCTCATGCGCCGGCCTGCGGTTTGGCCGGATCGGTCGGAACGTCACCGAAAAGCTTCTTGAAATCGTCTTCCTGTTTCTTGACGTCGGACACGATGTCCTTCTTGAACGGGTCGACGATGTTGGCGGAGTTCTTGAGATTGTTGAATTCTTTCTTCACATCCTCAAGGCCGGCATCTTTCATCGCGCCATCGAGATGGCCCTGAAACTCGCGGGCCATGCCGCGCATTTTCGCAACCGTCTTACCCAGCGCGCGCAGAACGCGCGGCAAGTCCTTAGGGCCGATCACAATGATCGCCACCACGGCAATAAGGAACATTTCCGTGTAACCGACGCCGAAATCAAACATGGTTCATGCCGGCGTTCCCGCCGGACCGCCCTAGCTCTTGGCTTTTTCGGCTTCGGTCTTCACGACCGCCTGCTGCTCAAGCGATTTTGCCTCGCCCGGCGTAGCGGTCACGGTTTCATCGTCGGCCATGCCTTTCTTGAAGCTTTTGATACCCTTGGCGACATCACCCATGAGATCGGAAATCTTGCCGCGGCCAAACAGCAGCACGACGACCAGGATAACCAGCGCCCAGTGCCAGACAGACATTGCACCCATCGAAACAAACTCCTCTTAACCGGAGACGACCTGTCGTCCCCTCCACCATTTGCGGGCACTAAAGCAGAAAGCCAAACGCGCCGCAACCAAAGCTCTACGCCTCAGGATTTGGTGTCTGTTCCTTGGGATTCAAATATAAAAACATGTTGGGGGTCAATTTTGAACCAAGCGGCCTGTCCCTTGGAAAGCGACGCGCGGGAGTCGATCAGCGCAGTCACCGGCTCGTCAATTCCATTGACCAGCACCGTGCAGCACAGGTTATCGCCTTGAAACCGCGTTTCGATTACCAGCCCCTCGATACCGTCGCCTGCCTGAGAAAGGGCCATGCCTTGCGGCCGCACCATCACCAGTGCCTCACCTGCCGCGAAGCCTGCCGGCACGGTGAAAAGACCCAGCGCCGTTGCCACAACACCGTCTTTTACCCCGCCCCTCACCTCATTGGTATCGGAGAAAAACCGCGCGGCCGCTGCGTCCACTGGCTTCCGGTAAAGCTCTTCGGGCGTTCCGGCCTGAACCAGAAGTCCCTGCCGCATGAGAAATATCCGGTCGGCCAGCCCCATGGCTTCCACAGGGTCATGTGTCACCAGCAGGCAGGAGGCGCGTGTCTCCCGAAGCAGCGTCAGTGTTTCGGCGCGGATCGATTCCCGCAGCCGTTGGTCAAGGCCCGAAAACGGCTCGTCCATCAGCATGATTTGCGGGCGGGGAACCACCGCGCGGGCCAAGGCAACGCGCTGCTGTTCTCCGCCTGACAAATGATGGGGATAGGATGCCGCATACCGCGCCAACCCCACACGCTCCAGCGCGTGGAGAGCGATAATGCGAGCTTCCCGTTTTGGCAGGTTTTTCAGCCCGAAAGCCACGTTGTCCAGAATGGAGAGATGCGGAAACAGCGCAAAGTCCTGAAACATCAACCCGATGTTGCGCTTCTCTGGCGGCACGAACCGGCCCGGTCCTGCCACTTCCTGTCCGTCAAACAAAAGTCTGCCGGTGTCTGGCTTTTCGATCCCGGCAGCAATGCGAAGCAACGTCGTCTTGCCGCAGCCTGATGGGCCCAGAAGGCAGGCTATCTCTCCCGGATGCAGCTTCAGGCTTATATCCTTTACCGCAGGAATTCGTTCGAAGTGCTTGGAAATATGGGAAAATTCAAGGAGACCGGCAAAGGTGGCACCCGCCGTGCCGCGTGGCCCCCAGCGCGCATTACGCTCGTCTCCAACGATGTTTCTGGATGATGCCATCACGGCGGGGTCTACAACAGTTCCTCGTCGATGGAAATGCTGCAAAGCCGCATCTTGGCTTCAGGCCGCCGAAAGCATGACCCTGTTGCGGCCTTCCCGCTTGGCGCGATAGAGCGCCTGGTCGGCCCGCTTCAGCAGGTCCTCCACGCTTTCGTCCACGCTGCCGAGCGCCGAGATACCCACGGATGCCGTGATGTTGAGATGTGTATCGGGCCCCGCGTTGAAGGATTTTGAAGCCACCATGCGGCGGATTCGCTCGCCCACGCGCTCCGCCGTCTGGATATCGGTTCCGGGAAGCACCACGACGAACTCCTCGCCGCCGGTGCGGCAGGCAAGATCGATGTTGCGGATCGAGGCGCGGATCCGGCCCGAGATTTCCTGCAGCACACGGTCGCCTGCGTCGTGCCCATGGGTATCGTTCACGGCCTTGAAGAAGTCGACGTCGAGGGTCAGCACCGAAAGCGCCTTGCCGCGGTTCACGGCATGCTCGATCAGGTGCGCCAGATGGGTTTCAAGATAACGGCGGTTATAGAGGCCCGTCAGCGCGTCGGTGACGGCCATCTCGATCGAGGCGCGCACGCTGGTGCGAAGCTGCTCGGTATAGCGATAGCGCCTGATCTGGGTTGAAACGCGGGCCACCAGTTCCTGCTTGTCCAGCGGCCGGATGAGATAGTCGTTCACACCCATGTCGAGTGCGCGTAGCAGCCTCTGGTGATCGTCGGGATCGACAATGATGAGGATTGGTGTCTGGCGGGTCTGCTCCATAGACTTCAGCTGCGAGCAGACACGCAGCGCGTCGACATTTTCCATGTCGAAGTTCACGACGATGAGTTCGAAACCGCCCTCGGCCTTGCTGCAGGCTTCGAGAGCTTGCTGAGGGTCGGTGGCAATGGTCACTTCATGCTTGCCCAGCAGCGCTGTCTTGATGCGCTCGGCCACTGCCGCCCGCGTGTCAATCACCATCACATTGCCGGGCCGGCTGTCGAGCGCCATCTGCTCGTTGCTCATCAGCCGCAGCGGATCGCCACCCGTGCGGGTGCGAAGTTCGTCGGTCAGCATCTTCAGCCGCACAAGGCTTTTGACACGGCAAAACAGCGAAACATCGTTGACGGGCTTGGTCAGGAAGTCGTCGGCCCCAGCTTCAAGTCCCCTCACCCGGTCTTCGGGCTGGTCGAGGGCTGTCACCATGACGACGGGAATATGCTGCGTCAGCGGGTTACCCTTGATGCGGCGGCACACTTCAATGCCGTCGATGCCGGGCATCATTACGTCGAGCAGAACGATATCGGGCTTGGTGCGCTGCACAGCTTCGAGCGCGTCTACCCCGTTCATGGCGGTGACCACGTCGAAATATTCCGCAGCGAGCTTTGCTTCCAGCAATCTCACATTGGCCAGAATATCGTCGACGACGAGGACGCGCGCTGTCATTCAGGTTTCTTCAGATAGCTGTCGATGGTCTGCAGGAAGCTGACGACCGAAATGGGTTTGGAGATATAGGCCTCGCAGCCCCCCTCGCGGATCTTTTGTTCGTCACCCTTCATGGCGAAGGCGGTGACAGCGATGACCGGAATATGGCGTAGCGAATCATCTTCCTTCAGCCACTTGGTCACCTCGATGCCGGAGACTTCCGGCAGCTGGATATCCATCAGGATAAGGTCCGGGCGGTGTTTGCGGGCGAGATCAAGAGCGGACAGGCCGTCGCGCGTCTGGATGACCTGATAGCCGTTAGCCTCGAGCAAGTCGTTGAACAGTTTCATGTTCAATTCGTTGTCCTCGACGATCAGCACACGCTTCGGCATGGCCGGTATGGCGTCTGGCGTTCTCATTGGTCCTGCCGAAACTGACATATTCAAGCTCATGTGGCACTGATCTCTGCTTTTTGCAGCCGGAGTGTTCTCCTGGCCTGCGCCGTCCCCTGTTCCAGCAGACACAATCTACCTGCCGGGTAACCAACAGCTTAACCCGTGGGCGCCGCTGTTCAACGAGGTTCAAGGGTGGTTAATTAGCCACCCATGAAACGCAATAGCATCACCGAATCGACCGAGGAAGCAGAAATCATCGGGTTGAACGCGCTGAGTTTTCTCGCCTCCGAGCCTGAACGCTTGCACCGCTTCATGGATCTTGCGGGGCTGGATATCAACGCCGTTCGGGCAAGTGCCGCAGACACGGCGTTCCTGGGCGGCCTCCTCGACTATATCCTCTCCGACCAGACCTTGCTCTTGATCTTTGCCGAAGAACATGGCCTGAAGCCCGAACGCATCGTCCAGATCCGCCGCAAACTTCCAGGAGCTTCCGTTGATTTCTGATATTACAAGGGGACAGCTCGCGGCTTTAAGCTTCACCGGCCGGCCGCTCGTGATCTGCGACGTCGATGAAGTGGTCGTCCATTTCACCCGCGATTTCGAAACCTACCTCACGCGCCATGGGCTCTGGCTCGATACATCCAGCTTCGCCCTGAACGGCAATATCCGCCATACCGACGGCGGTTCCCCGGCCACCAACGAACTCGTCGCCCAGTTGATCGCGGATTTTTTCGATGAGCGAACCCGGCACCTCGAGCCGATCGATGGCGCAATCGAATCACTGCTGCACATCGGCGAAACGGCAGACGTCGTACTGTTGACAAACCTGCCCCACACGTCTGGCGACCACCGCCGCGAGAATCTCGCCGCGCATGGCCTGAATTTTCCGGTTGTCACCAATTCAGGCCCGAAGGGCCCGGCCATCAGCGATCTGGTGAGCCGGACGAAGAAGCCCGCCGTCTTCATCGACGACAGTCCGGCCTTCATATCCTCCGCCTATGATCACGCGCCTGATGTGCATCTGGTGCATTTCCTGCACGACGAGCGGTTCGCGCGTCATATCGAACCGCTCGATTACGTGTCTCTGCGCGCAGCAAGCTGGGCAGAAGCCAGGCCCCATATCCTGGACCTGATTTCAGGGACCTAGTTCGGATATCCACCGACCTCCAGCACACCGTGCGATTCGAGCACGGCCTTCAGCTTAGGCCGGGCGCGCACTGCTGCGGCAAGCTTCGAAATGGCCGGAAAGCGGTCATGCAGGGCTGCCTCATCCGGCCTGCCCCAGATCGACAGCATGAAGGCGTAGATATCGAGGGCGGAGAAGGCGCGTCCCATCAGCCACGGCCCTGCGCCCGTCAGCCTGTTTTCCAGTAGCGACCAGTAGATGTCGGCACGCTGGCGCGCCGTTTCCACAATGAACGCATCATGGGCGGCCGTCTGCGCGTAGGGCGATTCGGGGAACGCCATGCTGTTGGTCGGGTAAAGTTCGGTGCTCATCACGTGCAGCACGCTCATGAACTCGCCATAGTCATCACTGCCCAGCGCTGGCGACATTTCCTTCTCCGGATGAGCCGCGATCAGGAACGATACGATCGCCGCCGACTCGCAAATCGTGCGGCCATCAACGAGGCCAAGTGCCGGCACCATTCCGAGCGGGTTCAGTTCGCGGAACTCTGGCGCTTTCACCTGCTCGCCCGTCATCCAGATATTCGTATAGGGAACTTCCATTTCTTCCAGCAGACAATGGATGGAAATTGATCCCCACGCCTTGACGTTATAGAGCTTGTACATTCGGCGTCTCCCGCAATCATGCCATCCCGCGCGGCAGTGTTCCCCATTTCAATCATTGGCGCTAGTATTGGTTTCATGGATGAAGGTGCTGCGACCGCTGGCTTCTGCCGCGACTGCTTCACGAAAGTGACAGCCGATGAGCGCCGCTGCAAAGCATGCGGCAGCCCGCGCCTGTTGCGCCACCTGGAACTTCATCAACTCTCCATCGCGCATATCGACTGCGATGCATTTTATGCCGCCGTCGAAAAGCGCGACAATCCGGAACTTGCTGACAAGCCTCTGATCATCGGCGGCGGCGTGCGCGGTGTCGTCTCCACCGCCTGCTATATCGCGCGGATCAGGGGCGTGAGATCTGCGATGCCCATGTTCAAGGCGCTGAAGCTGTGCCCGGAGGCCGTCGTGATCAAGCCAGACATGGCGAAATATGCCGAGGCCGGACGCGCCGTGCGGAAGCTGATGATGGACGTGACGCCGCTGGTGCAGCCGCTCTCGATCGATGAAGCCTTCCTCGACCTGACCGGAACGGCGAGACTCCACGGCATGAGCCCTGCGTTGACACTCGCAAGATTGCTGGCGCGCATCACAACGGAAGTCGGCATCACCGCATCGGCGGGCTTATCCCACAACAAGTTTCTGGCGAAGATAGCATCCGACCTCGAGAAACCGCGCGGTTTCTCCGTACTCGGACGATCGGAGACGCTCACCTTCCTCGCCGAACGGCCTGTCAGCTTCATTTGGGGCGTGGGCAAGGCCATGCAGGAACAACTCGCCAGGGGCGGCATTACCCACATCGGCCAGCTTCAATCCATGGACAAGATCGAGTTGATGCGCCGGTTTGGCAGCATCGGCGCGAGACTCCATCACCTCTCGCGCGGTGAGGACGACCGCCACGTTTCGACCGACGGCCATTCGAAATCAATCAGCGCTGAAACGACGTTCGACACTGATATCAAGGATTGCGCCGAGCTCGAACGCATCCTCTGGCCGCTCTCGGAAAAGGTGTCCCGCCGCGCCAAGGCCGAAGGTGTCGCCGGCTACACCGTCGTGCTGAAACTGAAGACATCGGATTTCAAGACCCGTACGCGAAACGTAAGCCTTTCGGACCCGACCTTGCTTGCAAACCGCATCTATGACGCGGCAATCCCCATGCTCCAGCGCGAAGCTTCGGGCACGTCTTTCCGGCTGATCGGGGTGGGCATCACCGGCCTCACCGAAGCAAGGCCCGAACAGGAAACAGAAACGCTCGACTCAGGCGTGGCGGCCCGCGCAAAGGCGGAATTGGCCGTCGACAAGATCCGGAACAAATTCGGCAGAACGGCCGTGGGCCGCGGCATAAGCTTCGGCAATGACGATTAGGGCCGCACCAGCAAGCCTCGCAATACTTAAGAAATCCGGCTGATGATCTCGTAGTCTTTCGCGTAGATCTTCTCCAGTCGCCGCCTAACGTCCGGCGAAATCCATTCTTCCCGCTTGTCGGATGCGTAGGTCTTGTTGCGGAGTATCTTCTTCTTGATCGCTTCCTCGTCGAACAGGGTCTTGCTGTAACCGGCATCCATCATGATCTTCGGAAGCCTTTCATTCAGCTCCTCGAACCTTATGACGTGGGTATAAAAGCCCATTGGAAATACGATTGAATTCAACTGCAAATCCCAGTGCAGGTCCTTGTCGAGACCATCCTCCGAAAGCCAGCCGATAAAGCGCTCGAAACCCTGAGGCGTCAGGTCGAACTTTTCATAACCGCTGTATTTCTCCTTCTGGTTCGAGAACTTGTCCAGAAAAGCCGAAAGGCTTCGCTCCGCCGGATCTCTGAGGACGACAAGACTGGTGTACTTCGAGAGATCATCGGGAATGCTGCGAACGCTCAGCTTCTTCGCACGATGCTTCTTTTCGGCATAGCGTTCCGCTTCTGCCTCGGACAGTTGGCCGCCAGCGAGGATGAGATCCTTGATGTACTTGGTCGCGTTTTTTTTGATCTTGTTGTAGAAAAATGACTTTTCGCGATCGACAATAATCGGGTCGAAGGACTTGAGCCGCGGTTGGTTACGGTACACATATTTCTGCATCACGTAGTTCAGGCGGTTGCCCATGTCTCTTGCCCGTAATGTGTGAATTCTGATCCGGGCGCATCGCGCCGTCACGAGTTGCAAAACCCCTTAGGCTCTGGGCCTATCCCGGTCAATCCCGTCAGCACCAATGCGCTGAACCCAAAGGGCTCGATTTTCCATCCGGCTGTGTTTCCGCAGTTCATTCCATATGGGGCGAACGGCACGGCAGAACTCGGCACGGCCTATTCGCTGGAGCAAACGTCAGGCTGCTTCCCGGCGCGACTCGATCAATTGCCGCGCACGTGCGTGGAAGTAATGCGCAAAGCCGCAGAAGCCGCCGATGATGCGTGCCTTCTCGTCCGCCCATTGTCCGGGCAGGCAATCGACATTCACCGAGAACATGATGTTGCGCATCGGCCCGTCCTTGAAATGATATGAAAGACCGTGCCCGGCAATGCCATAGCGCGATGCCGCAAGCTTCATGGCATCGGTCGTCGGGTTGATGGCACTCGGCTCCGACCAGTCGATCATGATCGCCTTGCCAGTCGCATTCTCGAAGGCCGGATCGCCCAGCGGCGTGTAATGCCCCATATAATATGCCATGTAGGCCGGGTCATAGGTTGCAATCCACGTCACCTGGTCCGGCTGCCCATGTAGCAGCGACAGGCTCCAGTAGGAGAAATGCCGCACCATGAAAATCTGGGCCATTTTCTCAAGATACTGCGTCGCCTCTTCGAATGAGGTGAACGCTTCCTTGGGTTCGTGGCGTGGTTCAAAGCACATCGGGTTCCTCTTGCAGCATATCCCTAGCGCCAGTTCACTCAAATTCCCATTAAGGATCAGCCTTAAATTTTAGTGATCACATCGACATCAGCGCCGCGTTTCCACCGGAGGCTGTCGTGTCTGTTGAACACACGCGCTCGGTGGCGAAGCGATGAAGGTAATGCGGACCTCCGGCTTTCGGGCCCGTGCCGGAAAGACCCTCGCCGCCGAACGGCTGGGCACCCACCACGGCACCGATCTGGTTGCGGTTCACATACATGTTACCCACGCGAACCCGCTGGCGCACCTCCGCCGCCGTGCTCTCGATCCGCGTATGGAGGCCGAGTGTCAGGCCATAGCCCGTCGCATTGAGCGCATCACAAACATCGGCGATCCGGTCGCCGGCAAACTTCACGACGTGGAGGACCGGGCCAAACACTTCCCGCTTCAATGCCGAGATCGAGGTCAGCTCATAAGCCGCCGGCGCAACGAATGTGCCGTGTAAACAGTCTACTCCAAGTGGCAGATCTATAATGGTTTTCGCTTCCGCGCTCATGCGCGCCTTGTGTGCTTCGAGTCCTTGGCGCGCATCCTCGTCGATGACGGGCCCGACATCGGTGGCATAATCCATCGGGTCGCCGACCTTCAGTTCCGCCATCGCGCCCTTTAGCATGTTGATGACGCGTGCGCCCACATCCTCCTGCACGAACAGCAGCCGCGCCGCTGAACAGCGCTGCCCGGCACTGTCGAAGGCCGAGGCTAGCACATCGCGCACCGCCTGTTCCGGCAAGGCAGAACTGTCGACAATCATGGCGTTCAAGCCGCCGGTTTCGGCAATCAGCGTGGGGATGGCTCCGTCGCGCGCGGCCAGCGCCCGGTTGATGATCGAAGCCGTATCGTTCGATCCGGTAAAGGCCACGCCCGAAAGAGCGGGATGCGCCAGCAGCACCTTGCCGATCCGTGCGCCATCGCCCGGAATGAGCTGCAGAACCGACTTGGGCACGCCGGCCTGATGCATCAGCCGTACCGCCTCAAAGGCGATCAATGGTGTCTGCTCGGCCGGCTTCGAAACCACGCTGTTGCCGGAGGCCAGTGCCGCCGCCATCTGGCCAGCGAAGATCGCAAGCGGGAAATTCCACGGACTGATGCACGCGAACACGCCCCGCCCATGCAGGCTGATCTCGTTGCGCTCGCCCGTTGGCCCCGGTAGCATCATTGGCCCATTGAATTCAGCTCGCGCCTGCATGGCATAGTACCGTAGGAAATCCACCGCCTCGCGCAAGTCTGAAATGGCACTGTCGAGCGACTTCCCCGCCTCGCGCACCAGGAGGGCGGAGAAGCGCTCGGTATTCGCCTCGAAAAGCTCGGCCGCCTTGTCGAGCGTCGCAGCGCGTGCAGAGCCTCCTGCCAAGTCCCACTCCATCTGCGCCTTGGCCGCACTCTCCACGGCGCGCGCCACGGCTTTCTCGTCCGCCTCCCATACCTGGCCGATTTCCACCCGGCTGTCATGCGGCGAGGTGATGCGGCGGAGCGGCCCGACTAAATCAGCCTTTCCATCGATCAGCGCATGAGCTTCGAAGGGCTTTGCCAACGCGGCATTGATCCCGCTCACCAGTTTACCCCGCGTGGCATCGTCCCACAGAGCGGCACCGCGCGAGTTCACGCGGCCCGCGAAGATGTCCGACGGCAGCGGAATGCGCGGATGCGGAATCTGCTCAAGCTTCGAGACTTCGACAACCGGATCGGCAATAATATCCGCGATCGGTGCCTCGTCATCAGCCAGCCGGTTCACGAAGGATGTATTAGCGCCGTTCTCCAAGAGCCGCCGCACGAGATAGGCCAGCAGGTCTTCATGGCTTCCGACTGGCGCATAGATGCGGCACGGCTGGTTCATCTTGTCCTTGCCGACGACTTGCTCGTAAAGCGCCTGCCCCATGCCATGCAGTCGCTGGAACTCGAAGCGGCGGTCATTGCCCGCCATCACGGAAATCGCGGCCAGTGAATGTGCATTGTGTGTGGCAAATTGCGGATAGAACACATCACGCCGTGCCAGCAGGTACTTGGCACAGGCAAGAAAGCTGACGTCGGTTGAAACCTTGCGCGTGAACAGCGGGTACGCCGGAAGCCCCTGCTCCTGCGCGCGCTTCACTTCCATATCCCAATATGCGCCCTTCACCAGCCGCACCGGGATAACGCGGTGCGTGGTGGCACCCAATGCGGCGAGCCATTCCAGCACCGGTTTCGCGCGCTTCGAGTAGGCTTGAACCGCAAGGCCCAGCCCGTTCCAACCGGCTAACCGCCCGTCCCTGGCAAGGCGCTCAAATAGTTCCAGCGAAAGATCGAGGCGGTTGACCTCCTCTGCATCAATCGTGAGACCGACATTCAAAGCCTTGGCCTGTGCGGCCAGATCGACAACACACGGCAGCAGTTCTACCATTACGCGGGTCTCCTGCTTTTCGTCGTAGCGCGGATGAAGTGCCGAAAGCTTCACAGAGATCGAGGCACGCGCGAAGATATCTCCGCCCTTTGCCTTGGCACCAACGACCTTCAGCGCATTGTGGTAGGAGGCGAAATAGCGCTCGGCGTCTTCCATCGTGAAGGCCGCCTCGCCCAGCATGTCGAAGGAGAAGCGGTAGCCTTCCTCTTCCTGCGGCTTGGCAACCGACAGCGCCTCGTCAATCGTCCGCCCCAGGACGAATTGCTTGCCCATAATGCGCATCGCCTGCTTCATGGCGTTGCGGACGACAGGTTCGCCCGAGCGCGTCACCAGCTTCTTGACATAGCCACCTACGTTGCTACGGGCAACTTTCCCCAGATCCACGAATCGCCCCGTCAGCATCAGGCCCCAGGCGGAGGCATTGACGAACAGCGATTCGGATTGGCCCAGGTGCCGCTCCCAATCCTTGCCACCCACTTTGTCGGCAATCAGCCTGTCCGCCGTCTCGGTGTCGGGAATGCGCAGCAGCGCCTCGGCGAGGCACATCAGCACCACGCCCTCTTCCGAAGAGAGTGAGTATTCCTGCATGAAGGCGTCTATGCCGCCCTGCTTCTGCCGCCCCGCGCGCACCGCCGCCACCAGTTGCCGCGCAAGTTCCGCCACCCGCTTCTGGTCATCAGCGTCCAATGCCGCTTCGGCTGCCAGCGCCTCAACAACTTGCGTTTCATCGGTAAACAGCCTTGCGGCGATGGCAGAACGGTCAGGCAAAACGGGCATGGAAACGGCCTCCTTGGGGAAGGCAATCATTGCCATAATTCGTGAAGTGCTTCTCACCAAAGAAGCCGCATGTTATGGCAAATCTCTGCAAGAATGACCATGTTTATGGTGAGAAAATGCCACCCAGGCCACCAACTTCAGCGAATCTCGATTCTATCGACATTACGCTTCTCGATGAACTCCAGGCCAATGCGAGGCTCCCCGTAGTGGAACTCGCCAAGCGCGCGAACCTTTCCCCAACGCCCTGCACGTTGCGCATCCGCAGGCTAGAGCAGGATGGCGTCATCACCGGCTATCATGCAAGGCTGAACCCGGCGGCACTCGGACATGCCTTGATGGTCTTTGTCACTGTCAGTCTGAAGGCAACCGACGAGGCGACGCTTAAAGCCTTCAACGCGGCCGTCAAGCCGGTAAAGCAGATCCTCGAATGTCACATGGTCGGCGGCGGCTTCGACTATCTTCTCAAAATCCGCGTACGCGACATGGCCGAGTACCGCGACACGCTGGGCGGCATCATCGGCGCATTGCCAATGGTTGAAAGCACCCATTCCTACTTTGTGATGGAGGAGGTAAAGGAAGAGCCGTTCCTTCCACTCCCCAATCCCAAAGATCACCGCTGATGAAACCGAAACTCGTCCGTACCATCGCAGCCCTTCGCCGCGAGACGGCTCAATGGCGCCGCGATGGCCTGAAATACGCTGTCGTCCCCACCATGGGTTCCATCCACTCCGGCCACGCGCAACTCGTTGCCGAGGCCCTGCAGCGTTCCGACCGTGTCATCACCACCATATTCGTCAATCCTAAGCAGTTCGCGGCGCATGAAGACCTCGGCAAATATCCGCGCGACGAAGATGGCGATGTGCGAAAGCTCGGCAAGGGCGGCACGCACGTGATTTTCGCACCGCCCCCGCAGGAGGTTTACAGCGAAGGCTTCTCCACCACAGTCTCGCTCAGCGGCCCTGCCAAGGCCGGACTTGAGGATAAATTCCGTCCGCACTTCTTCGATGGCGTGGCCACCGTCGTCGCCAAGCTCTTCATCCAGACGGGGGCGGACTATGCGATGTTCGGCGAGAAGGACTATCAGCAGCTGAAAGTCGTCACCCGCATGGCGCGCGATCTCGACATCCCCATTGCAGTCGTCGGAGTTGCAACGGTGCGCGAAGACGATGGCCTGGCGAAATCATCGCGCAATGTCTACCTCTCGAAGACCGAGCGCCAGCAGGCCACCGCCATCTACCGGAACCTTCAAACCGCAGCGGAAAAAATTCGCGGCGGCATCATCCCGCAGAATGCGATGCGTACCGCAACCCGCTCGCTCATGGCGCAAGGTTTCAAGGTTGACTACGTCACCGCGCGCAATGCCGAAACGCTGGGACATCCAAAGCACCCGGGCGAACCCCTGCGCCTCATTGCCGCCGCCTGGCTGGGGAAGACGCGTCTGATCGACAATATCGGCGTCTGAAATCTATAGCAGTCCAAGCTCCGCCAGTTCGCGCCGCATCTTCTCGGGCATGCCTTCGGCGCGTCCCGTCTTCGGCAGATCGGGCGGTGCATCCGCCTCCTCAAGATAGCGCCAGCCCTGAAACGCGCGGCGTGGGGCCGGCCGTACCGAAATGATCTGCGGCTTGAACATGATCCGGCAACGATCGATGCCGTCGGCCCCCGTCACCGGTTCCAGCGCTGCAATGGGTTGGCGGCACAAGATCATGCCGCGCATTACCCAGTAAAGCGACCCGCCCGGCACAATTTCTGCTTTCCGCCTCGGAAACATGCGGGTCACGTGATCGAGCGTATCGCGTCCCGCTTCGGCATCCTTCACCCAGGATTCCAGCTCCTCGATTTCACTGACGCCGACGCAGAGCTTGAGGATGTTGAGTGCCATGATGGTGAAAGTCTGAGCCCGCTATTTTCTATCGACGCCGTACCCCTATCATATGTTAGCCTCAGGCTGGAGGAAACGCGCCTCGTTCAGGTTTTCCCCAACCACAACATGAAAGGATCGTGCCCATGTCAAATGCGGTTGCCAAGGTTATCGAACTCAACGCCTCGTCATCGAAGAGCATCGAGGATGCTGTGGAGAACGGCATCCGCCGTGCCGATGCTACGCTCGACAATGTCGAGGGCGCCTGGATCCAGGATATCAAATGCGTGGTCAAGAACGGCAAGATTGCGGAGTGGCGCGTCAACATGAAGGTCACGTTCCTGCTGAAGGAGTAACTTCTGCATCACTCAACCGTGAGTGGCTCCACATCCATGTGATTGGCATGTGATCGGATGCCTTGGCAAGCATGACCCCGAACACGCCATGAGGTGGTTCGCAAAACTTAACCGGAGGAACATCATGAAGCATATCGGTAAATCAGGCGCAGTTCTGGCGGCCGCAGCCTTTGCAATGGCCATCGGCGGGCTCGCCCCGGACCCCGCCCATGCGGAAGATGCCAAGGTCCATTGCGTCGGCGTCAATTCCTGCAAGGGCCAGTCGGAATGCAAGACGGCGAGTTCGTCCTGCAATGGCCTGAATGCCTGCAAGGGCCAGGGCTTCCTCTCCATGACCAAGGCTGAATGCGATGCTGCCGGTGGCAAGGTCGAAAGCTGATTGTTCGAAAAGCCGCGGGCATCGCTCGCGGCTTCTCATTTGATGATCATGTTTGACTCCCGACCAGCAAGTCTCGGTTTCGGCCTCGGCCTTCGTGCACAGCACTATCGGGATATACTCGATGGCAGCCCCGCCGTGGACTGGTTCGAGGTCATTTCCGAAAACTACATGGTGCCGGGCGGCCAGCCGCTTCGCATGCTGGAAGCGGTTGCGGAACGCTATCCCGTTGTCATGCACGGGGTTTCCCTGTCGATTGCCTCCACCTCGCCTTTCGACCGGGATTATCTGAACAGTCTGAAGGCGCTGGCAAACCGGGTGAAGCCACGCTGGATTTCAGACCATCTGTGCTGGACAGGCGTCCACGGCATCAATCTTCACGATCTCTTGCCGGTGCCCTATACAGAGGAGGCACTGGAGCATGTCGTGTCGCGCATTTCGCAGGTTCAGGATTTTCTGGGCCGCCGCCTGGTGATCGAGAACGTGTCGAGTTACATCGAATACGAATGCTCTAAAATGAACGAATGGGAATTTGTCGCCGAGGTCGCAAGGCGCGCCGATTGCTGGCTGCTGCTCGACATCAACAACGTTTTCGTTTCCGGCGTGAACCATGATTTCAGCACACACCGGTTCCTTGATGCGATCCCTCCCGATCGCGTAGTACAGTTCCATCTCGCAGGTCACAGCGAAGGTGAAACCTGCCTCATCGACACGCACGACCATCCGGTTTGCGAGGATGTGTGGAAGCTCTACGCGAAGGCGCTTGAACGCTTTGGTCCCGTCTCTACGATGATTGAGCGCGACGACAACATCCCGCCCCTGGCAGAGCTTGTCACGGAACTGGCTCGCGCTCGTACCGTTGCATCTGCGGTAGCCGGCATGGGAAGTGCTCTCCGATGACCAATCTCGCCGATCTGCAGCGCAGGATCCAGCAGGCGGTTCTGGAAAAGTCTGCGGCCGATGAACTCGTCGCAGCCCCGCCTGCTGGTAGCCGCGATAAGAGGATGGGCGTTTATAGCGATGCCTATGGCCTGCGCCTCACTGAATTTCTCGCGCATGACTACGAAAAGCTCCGCATCTATCTGGGCGATGTGCGCTTCAGTGAGTTGGCACAGCGCTATATCGCGGCTCATCCCTCAGATCAGCCGAACGCCCGCTGGTTTTCGCGCCACTTGCCCGAGTTTATTGGCACATCGCAGCACTATGAACGCCAACCCGAGATCGCGGAGCTGGCACGCCTCGAGCGTGCCCTGAACGATGCCTTCGATGGACCAGATGAGCCAGTCTGCACCATGGCCGATCTGGCGGCGGTTGATCCGGAGCAGTTCGGAAACGTCAGTTTCAACATTGCATCCACCGTGCATCGCTTTGCCGTCACCACCAATGTCAGCAGCCTGTGGTCATGCCTCAAGTGCGATGAGATCCCTCCGCGTCCCGAGGGCTTTTCAAAGCCGCTCGAAATCATGGTGTGGCGCCAGTCGTCGGGCGCGAGGTTCCGGATCTTGGGCGACGAGGAAGCCATGGCGGTCGACAGCGCGCATCAGGGACTAAGCTTTGGCATAATCTGCGAGATGATGGCGGCCTTCGAGGATCCGGACAGTGCCGCAGTCCGCGCCGCGGGCTATCTCCGCGGCTGGATCGAGGCGGAAATTGTCTCGTCAGTCCGTGTCGAAGGCGGTATCGAGAAATAGGCAGGGTCGATGCGCTTGAACTGGAAGGATTCCTTCACCTTCACGCCAATATCGTTGCGCACCATCAGCTCCGCCAGAAGCTCGCCGTCGATCAGCACGACGCGCCGCGAAAGCTGGCCGCAGAATTCGACAGCACCGGGAGAAAAATGCGTCGTGGTCACGAACACGCCCTTGCTGGCGTGCCTGGCCTCAAGGCTGCCGGCAAAATCCCGCACCTCTCCGATCGGAACCGGATTTCCGGGTCTCAGCCGCTTGGCCTGCATGTAAACCTGGTCAAGTCCAAGTTCATCGAGTGCAATGATCCCGTCTATGCCGCCATCCCCGGTGCGGCCAATGCGCTGGCTCATGTCGCGCCGCTTGCTGCCATATCCCATTGACCGCAACACATCGAGGACGAGGTTTTCGAAGAACTCGGGCGATTGCGAATGCACCCGCGCGATCAACTTTCCCAGCAGCGCGAGATGTGCACTCCGCATCATCGCCAGAAACTGGCTTTCATCAAACCTCGGACTTTCCGTCTGGCATTGTGACTTTCGAAGCGCGGGCAATACAGGCTCGTCATCGACAGCCTGCATCAGGCGCTGGAAATCAGCGATCATGGACATGTGTTACCCCCTGACCTTGCGTAACAGGAAGCGTGTTATCGTACCGCTAATGCGAAGCAAACAATCTTACGTAGAGAAAAGTAGCGGTATCTGTCAGGAGGCGGCTTTGCTGATGTAGCACTTCACGCCCTTGGCCTTCAGCTTTGAGCATTCGCTGCTGGCATCACCTTGCGAATCAAAACCGACCAGCCGTACGCGGTAGAACACGCCCTTCGTGCCAAGGTCCGCACGCACGACGACCGGTTCCTTCGAAGCCAGCGCCTTGTTGCGGGCCTTCATTTTCTTCCAGGTCGACCAGGCCGCATCTTCGGTTGCGGCAGAAGCGATCTGAACCGACCAGCCGGTAACTTGAGGTGCATCCGCGGGCTGCTCCGCAGCCGCCTCGGCAACGGCGGGCGCTTCTGCTGCGGGGGAAGTTTCGGCCAAGGCGGGCGTATCTTTTGCAGGCTCGGTAACTGCCTCGTCCGGCACGTCTTCAACCGCCAGGATCGTCTCGGCTTCCTGCGCGGGGGCAGATGCCGGAATGATCTTCGCGGCTGTGGTCTCGACCGGAACACGGTCCGAGAATTTCTTCTTCGAAGTCGTCGCTGTCACCACCTTCGTTTCCGTACCCTCGCTCATGAGCGCGGCAGATGGTTCCTGTGCTTCAGGCAGCTTCTGCTGAACGGGCGTCACCGCGGCCGTCACAATATGGTCCGAGACCGAATTGTCCTGCAGATGCTTTCCATCCAGAATCGCGAGCCTCTGCGCGGCGGGCTCATAGCCGGGCTTTGCGGCCAAGGCCTTGGCAAGTGCCGCGCGGGCATCACCGGTACGGCGAAGCTTTTCATAGGTCACGGCTTCGGCGAAATGCACACGCGCCGCGTCGGGGTATTGGAAGCGCACTGCCTTGTCAAAATCCGCCAGTGCGAAAAGATATTGCCCGCTATCGCGCAGCAGCGTTCCGCGGCTGTAATAGGCGTGGCTGAACTGGCTATCGAGGAACAGCGCGCTGGTAAAGTCTTCCACCGCCAGCGCAATGCGCTGTAGCCGCTGGTAGGACAGTCCGCGATTATAGAGTGCGAGTGCACGCAGCTTGCCGGACATGGCATCGATCCGCATCGCCGCCGTATAGTCGTCTATCGCAAACTCGTGTTCGTTGAGCCGCTGGTAAGCGAGGCCGCGATTGAGCAGCGCATTCGCCAGAACCTCAGGCTCTAGGTTGCGGGACTCGATCGCCCGGCTGTAGGCCGTCACCGCCGAAGCGGCATCACCCACCTGCAGCGCCTTGTAGGCCTGCGAGACCAGCTTGGCATCGATGGTGGTGGCTGCCGAACCGGATACAGCTGCGCTTGCAGCAAGAAACGCGGAACAGACAGACGCAAGAACTATTGTGCGGACGCTCATGGGGGTGAGTATTGGGATAACAGGGTTAAAAACGGGTTTCTCCGGCAGGCCGTTTCTATTGCCAAGTCCTTAACACGCGAGCCAAAGCGTGTCGTTTTCGTACGCAAAGACGCCTTCCAGCAGTTGACGAACACCCTTCCGACCTGCGACAAGGGAACCTGTGTGGTGCCCAAAGCCAGAAGGCTGCGGGCCGAACAGGGAACACGGTGTGGACGACCCAAAAGGGGCCAAATCCGTGACTGCCCCCGCAACTGTGAGCGGATAGGATCGAGGCATCTAGCCACTGGGAAACCGGGAAGGCCGCCGAAGATCCAACGACCCGCGAGTCAGGAGACCTGCCACGCAAAGCCGCCGGGCATTCCGCCCGAATGAAATGGGTCACCACGGAGGGTGTTCATGACCGCTCGTACCAATACCGCCTCGCTTTCAATTTCGCAGCGCGTTGCCGCCGGCCTGACGCTGTTATTCGTCGGTGCCACGCTGTTTTTCGCCGTGGGCCTGTCCAACATGGCGGTGGCCCACAATACGGCGCACGACACGCGCCACGCCATCGGCTTCCCCTGCCACTAAGCTTCCGCATCATCATATGATCGGGCGAGTGCTTCTCGCCGCGCTCCTCGCTGGGATCGCGGCAGGATTGATCATGGGCGCCATCCAGCATGTGCGGCTGACGCCCCTTATCCTTGTAGCTGAAACCTATGAAACGGGCGGTCACTCACATGACCATGCCGTCGATGGCACGGCCGTAACCACGGAAGAACACGTACACGATGCGGAAGCCTGGGTTCCTGCCGATGGCTGGCAGCGAACGCTCGCCACGACGGCCACTCAAGCCATGGCCGGGGCGGCCTTTGCCGCCATTCTCGCCGGAATATCTCTGCTGACGGGCCTTCCGATCACGCGCGAAAACGGCGTCATCTGGGGTCTCTGCGGCTTCCTGGCCGCCACGGTCGCGCCAGCTGCGGGCCTTCCACCGGAACTTCCAGGAATGCCGGCGGGCGACCTTCTCGCGCGGCAGGTCTGGTGGGTCGGCACGATTGCTACCACAGCCGCCGCGCTTTATCTGATCGCCACCAGGCGGGAGATCTGGGCACTGGCTCTCGCAATTGTGCTGATTGGACTTCCCCACATCATAGGTGCTCCCGCTCCTGTTACCCATGACAGCGCGGTACCGCCTAATCTTGCCGCCAGTTTCGCCGCAAATGCCATTGCCGCCAACGCCATCTTCTGGTCGCTGATCGGCATGTTTCTCGGGCTTGCCCTCAACCGCTACGCCAAGGACGTCTATTCCACATGAGTACCGAGAAAATCCCGGCAACCGTCATCACTGGCTTCCTTGGCGCGGGCAAGACAACACTCATCCGCAACATGCTGGAAAACGCGAAGGGCCGCCGCATCGCCCTCATCATCAACGAATTCGGCGATGTGGGCGTGGATGGTGAAATCCTGAAAGGCTGCGGCGAAGAAGTCTGCCGCGAGGAAGACGTGATCGAACTCGCCAACGGCTGCATCTGCTGCACTGTTGCCGATGATTTTGTGCCAACGATGAAAAAGCTGCTGGACCGGCCCAACCCGCCCACGCATATCGTTATCGAAACCTCTGGCCTCGCCCTGCCACAGCCGCTGGTGCGGGCCTTCAACTGGCCCGAGATCAAGTCGCGCGTGACGGTCGATGGCGTCGTCACCGTTGTTGATTCGAAAGCACTGGCAGAAGGCCGCTTTGCCGATGATGAGGAAGCCGTTCAGGCCCAGCGCGAGGCTGACCCGAACCTCGAGCACGAAAACCCCATCGAGGAACTCTTTGAGGACCAGCTGAACTGCGCCGACATGGTCATCCTCAATAAGACCGATCTCCTGCAAGGCGCCGAGCAGGAACAGGTGATGGGGGAATTGAAGTCACTGGTTCGTACCGGCACGCGTCTCGTTCCCACACGCCACGGCGTCATCGACATAGCAGCCCTCCTCGGTCTCAACGCGGCCGCCGAGGACGACATGGGGAACCGTCTCTCCAACCATGAGATGGAAGGCGAGGATCAGCACGACCATGATGACTTCGTCACCTTCATCGTTCCGCTGGGTGAAGTGGAAGACAAGACCGCACTGCTGAAGCGCATCGAGGCGACAATCGCCGCGCATGACATTCTGCGCCTCAAGGGTTTTGCCGATGTAAAGGGATTGTCCGCGAGGCTTCTCGTGCAGGCTGTGGGTCCCCGCCTCAGCAGCTACTTCGACCGCCCGTGGAAAGCTGGCGACCGCCGTGGAACGCAACTCGTCGTGATCGGTGAAAAGCACATGAACCGCGCTGCCATCGAAGCGATGCTGCGAGGCTGATGCATCTTCTCGCCACCACGTCCGGAGTTGTCGATGGCGCAGCTGAGGCCATCGACCTCCGCCAGACGCCAGCCGACATCGTGATGCTTTCTGCTGCTGACAGTGAACTGGCATCCATCGCCCGCGCGCATGATGCGAGCCCCTGCCCGCTGCGCCTTGCCAATCTTCTTCAGCTTCAGCACAATCTTTCGGTCGATCTCTATTGCGAAAAGACACTCGCCCACGCAAAACTCATCGTACTGCGGCTTCTGGGCGGCATCTCCTACTGGACCTATGGCCTCGATCAGGTTGAAGCACTGGCCCGCGAGCGCGGCATCATGCTCGCCGTACTGCCGGGCGATGCTCAAGCTGACCCGGAACTGACCGCCCGCTCGACGATTGCACCGCATCACTGCGAACGCCTGAGGCAATATCTCGTCACAGGCGGCGCTGCGAATGCGTCTGCCTTCCTCGCCTATTGCAATCACCTGCTGCATGGCACGCCGCAGCACGAACCCGCATCCGAACTCCCCAAGGCCGGCATCTACCGCGATACTTCCTGCGATGATTTTCCGCTCGCCGCCATCACTTTCTATCGCTCCGTCGTGGAAGGCGCACAGACTGCACCGATTGATGCCTTGGTCGATGCACTGGCAAAGCGCGGCATCGGCACAAAGGCCTTCTTCGTCGCCAGTCTGAAAGACCGTGCCAGCGTTGAATGTCTGACGCAGTCGCTGGCATCCCGCGCGCCCGACATCATCTTGAATGCCACCAGTTTCGCCGTCGCTTCAGGCGGCAGCGCCGATCCATTGGCGGCCTATGATTGCCCGGTGCTGCAAGTGGTGCTGGCCGGATCGTCGGCGGAAAGCTGGAGCGCGTCATTCCAGGGCCTTGGCGCTCGCGATCTTGCGATGAACGTGGTGCTCCCCGAACTCGATGGCCGCATCATGTCGCGCGCCATTTCCTTCAAGGCGGACACGCACTGGCACGAAGCCACGCAATGCCGGATCGTCACATACCGCGAAGTACAAGACCGGGTGGACTATGTTGCTGATATCGCGGCTAACTGGGTGAAGCTCCGCACCGCAAAGCCTTCAGAACGCAGGGTCGCGATCATCCTCGCCAATTATCCGAACAAGGACGGCCGCATAGCGAACGGCGTCGGCTACGATACGCCCGCAAGCACCGTGGCAATCCTCGATGCGATGAAGACCGAGGGCTATGCAGTTGCCGATTATCCATCTACTGGCAACGGCATCATCGAACATCTTCAGTCAGGCACCACCAATGCCTCCACAGCACTAAACGGCCCGTCGCTTTCGATCTTGGACTATCTGAACTGTTTCCGAACACTTCCCGATTCCGTCCGTACACAGATCACATCCCGCTGGGGCGATCCCGCGAGCGATCCGTTCATCGCCAACGATTCCTTCCAGCTTCCCGTTCGTCTCTATGGCAATGCCGCCGTCGCGATCCAGCCTGCGCGCGGCTACAACATCGATCCGAAATCAACCTATCACGATCCCGCACTTGTTCCACCGCACGGCTATCTCGCCTTTCATTTTTGGGTCCGCCACCATTTCCGCGCCCATGCCGTCATCAACAACGGCAAGCACGGCAATCTCGAATGGCTGCCGGGCAAGGCCAATGCCTTGTCCGCCTCCTGCTATCCCGAAATCGCCCTGGGCCCGCTGCCGCAGCTCTATCCCTTCATCGTCAACGATCCCGGCGAGGGAACCCAGGCCAAGCGCCGCACGGGTGCGGTCATCATCGACCACCTAACCCCGCCGCTCACGCGCGCCGAAACCTATGGTCCGCTGAAGGACCTGGAAGCTTTGGTCGATGAATACTACCTCGCATCAGGTCTCGACCGCCGCCGCATGGATGCCCTGAAGCGCGACATCCTCGATCTCACCAAGGCCTCGCGTCTCGACCTTGATTCGGGATTCACCGGCGATGAAGAGGGTGATCTCCAGCGCCTCGATTCCTATCTCTGCGATCTGAAGGAGGCCCAGATCCGTGATGGCCTGCACATCCTTGGGCAGTCTCCTGAAGGCCGCTTGGAAACCGATCTGCTGGTAGCACTCACCCGCGTGCCCCGTGGTATCGGCGAGGACGGCGACCAGTCATTGATCCGTGCCCTGAGCATCGACTTGGGCTTCGGCGAATTCGATCCGCTTAGCTGTGATATGGGAGGGCTCTGGACAGGACCAAAACCCAAGGAACTCGCCGAACTTTCTTCGGATCCATGGCGCACCACTGGCGATACGGTGGAACGGCTTGAACTCTTCGCCACTTCCCTGTTGTCCGTCACCCCCGCGCAGGCGGGGGCCCCGCTTCTCACGGATGTAAAACTGGATTCCCGCTTTCGCGGGATTGACGGATCAAAAACAGAAGCGGTGCTGAAAGCGGTTGAATCCACCATCCGCCCCGCCCTCCGCGCCTGCGGTCCAAACGAAATCGCCTCCTTGTTGAAAGGCCTCTCCGCCCGCTTCGTCGCGCCCGGTTCCTCCGGCGCACCCACGCGCGGCCGTCTCGACGTGCTCCCTACGGGCCGGAACTTCTTCTCCCTCGACAACCGCACCGTGCCAACCCCCACCGCATGGACGCTCGGACAAAAATCGGCAGAAGACCTTCTCACCCGCCATTTCCAGGATTTCGGGCAATATCCAAAGGCGCTCGGCCTCTCCGCCTGGGGCACCTCCAACATGCGCACGGGGGGCGATGACATCGCGCAAGCTCTCGCGCTCATCGGCGCGAAACCAGCATGGGAGCCCGCAAGCTGGCGCGTCACCGGTTATGAAATCATTCCCCTTGCCAGGCTTGGCCGCCCGAGGGTCGATGTCACGCTCCGCATCTCCGGCTTCTTCCGCGATGCCTTTCCCTCGCAGATCGAACTCCTCGACAAGGCGATGCGCGCGGTGGGTGCGCTCGAAGAAGAAGAGGACGACAACCCTATCGCCCACCGCATGAAGACGGAGGCCGCATCGCTTGAAGCCTCTGGCATCGCCGCAGAAGATGCCCGCACCATGTCTGGCCACCGCATCTTCGGCTCGAAGCCCGGCGCCTATGGGGGAGGCCTGCAGGCCCTGATCGATGAGAAGATCTGGACCAGCCGTTCCGATCTCGCCGCGGCTTACGTTACCTGGGG
>JBKJQU010000459.1:0-7955 GCA_046594995.1 Aestuariivirga sp. | reverse complement strand
ATGCCGGCATGTTCTCGAACGACGACGCGCTGGCCCAGCGCCTGTCGGATGCGGGCTACGCGACCGGCGAAAAGGTCTGGCGCAAGCGGCATGCGCCAGACCTTTTCGCCGGTCGCGTTACCCGCATCCGACAGGCGCTGGGCCAGCGCGTCGTCGTTCGAGAACATGCCGGCATATTCCTTGCCCAGCGCCACCAAAATAGCGCCGGTCAGTGTGGCAAGGTCGACCATGAATTTCGGCTTGAACTTGTCCTGGATGTACCAGAGCACGTCTGCCAGCACGAGACGGCCTTCGGCATCGGTGTTGAGCACGGCAATGGTCTGGCCCGACATCGAACGCACGATATCGCCCGGGCGCTGGGCATTTCCGTCAGGCATGTTCTCGACAAGCCCGATGGCGCCCACGGCGTTCACCTTCGCCTTGCGCTTGGCAAGCGCCATCATCAGGCCTGCCACGCAGGCCGCACCCCCCATGTCGCCCTTCATGTCTTCCATGCCCGCCGCAGGCTTGATCGAGATGCCGCCGGTATCGAAGGTGACGCCCTTGCCGATGAATGCCAGGGGTTTTTCTCCGGCCTTGCCGCCGTTCCACTCCATGACCACGATCCTTGCCTCGTGTGCCGAGCCTTGAGCCACGCCGAGGATTGCCCCCATGCCCAGCTTTTTCATCTGCGCAGGCGGCATGATGCTGACCTTGAGGCCAAGCTTCGCCAGCGGCTTCATCCGGTTGGCAAAGGTCACAGGATCAAGCGTGTTCGGCGGTTCGTTGACAAGATCGCGCGCCAGGTGCACGCCATCGGCAATGGCCTCCAGCTTCAGGAAGCGCGCCTTGGCGGCCTTGGCATCTGGTGTCAGAACGCCGATCTCCTTCAGCTGCTTGTTCTCGGGCTTCTTCGACTTGTACTGCAGGAAGCTGTAGACGCGGAGCTTGCCGCCCGATGCCAGAAGAGCTGCAGCCTCGCCATGGCCAATCTCGCCCAGCGACATGTCGGCGGCGATGACAGCCGATTCGGACTTCTGGGATTGCAGCAGGCCCGCGATTGCGCCGCCCAGCATTTCGATATCGAGTGCGCAGAGTGCCTTGGTCGCGCCCAGCCCGAACAGCACGATCCGGTCGAAGCCGCCGCCCGGCGCCACGACGTCGAGCGTCGAATCACGCCGGCCCGTGAAGGACGCAGCCTTGATGGCGCGGCCCAACTGCCCGCCGCAGCGCTTGTCGGCGGCGGCGGCGAGGCCGGAAAGGCCGGCGCCATCGGGCACCAGAAGGACGACAACCCCGGACTTCGGCAAGGTGGGCGATGCAAAACTGATTTTCATGAAAGCCTTCCGCAGGGGGTTTGTTGCTTCCTTAGCGTGTTTTGAAGCCAGTGGAAATCGCATGGGTAGGCGCTGCGTCATCAACGGCGCGTTAACCATGAAGCCAGCCCGCCACTATTGCCGCCGCAAATGCGCAGCAGTATGGGGCACGAAGACGGCCCTTCCCGGCAGGGGAGAAAGCCGTTAAGAATGTGTTACCAATTGTGATTGATGCGGGGAAGAGTGGGTCCATCCGGTTTCAAGCCGTCTGCCGGAGGCAGGATGTCGATGCGTGCATGCATCGCCGTTCTGGCTGCGGGTACGGCTGTGCTGGGCGGCGGCATGGTGATTGCGGCCACCCCAAAGGATGAGCCGAAGTTCATCGCCCCCAAGACCGATCCGGTGCCCAAGGGCACGAAGGTCGACGTGATCGCCGACCGCCTCACCTACGACGGCAAGACAGAGATCGCCACGGCGACGGGCCTCGTCCGCCTGACGTATGGCCCCTACATCCTGACCGCCACAAAGGTGGTCTATGACATGAAGAACAAGAAATTCAGCGCCAACGGCTCGATCGTATTCCGCGAGCCCAACGGCAATGTGCTGGAAGCCGATTTCGCCGAACTGAACGACAAGTTCACGGAAGGCTTCGCAAAACATGTGAAGGCGCTGCTGACCAATGACGTGACGATCACCGCGCAATATGCGCGCCGCTTCGAGAATGGCATCACCATCTACGAGAACGCGACCTACACCGCCTGCAAGAACTGCACCGACGGCAACGGCAATCCGCTCTGGCGGATTGTTGCGGGTGAAGTGAAGCACGACAACGAGGAACACACCCTCTATTACAAGAATGCCAAGCTCGAGATCGGTGGTGTTCCTGTGTTCTGGACACCCTATCTGGAATATCCCGACCCCACGGTGAAGCGGCGTACCGGTTTCCTTCTGCCGTCCTTCGCCGGCGGTTCCTTCGGGTTTGGCGTGAGAACGCCCTATTACTGGGCCGTGGCGCCGAACAAGGACCTGACCTTCACGCCCATGTGGACGACCAAGCAGGGCATGGTGGCCGACGTCGAGTGGCGCCACCGCCTGCGCTCCGGCATCTACAGCATACGCGGCTATGGCATCTACGAACTCGCTCCCGAAGACGACGAACCCGGTCCATGGCGCGGCGCCATGCGGACCACGGGCGATTTCCGCATCAACAAGGCCTGGACATGGGGCTGGGATGCGACGGTGGCCGATGATCGCAAGTTCCTGAAGGACTATGATTTCGACGGCCGCGACATTGCCGAAAGCGAAATCCATGTGACGGGCCTTGAAGACCGCAATTATGCAAAGGCACAGCTCATTCATTATCGGACGCTGGATGAGGATGTGGAACAGGACCTGCTGCCAGTGGTGCTGCCCTTCGTAACGGCAAGCTATTTCTTCGACGATCCGGTTGCAGGCGGCGAACTCTCGTTCGACTTCAACGCCTACTCGCTCCGCCGCAACGACCCCGATACCGCCTTCGACCTCGGCACCGAGCAGACCCATGCCATCGGAGTGGCGAAGTGGAAGCGCCAGATGACCACCGGCATGGGCACATTGGTCACACCATTTGCCGAAATGCGCAGCGACCTCCTGATTTCACAAAACGTGCCGGGCGCAACCGAATCTGGTGACGTTGACACCTATGTTCTGCCTGCCGCCGGCATCGATATCCGCATGCCCTTCATCGGCAATCATGAGGCCACTCAGGGCATATTCACGCCGGTGCTCCAGATCATCGCATCAGGCGACGAGCCCTACGAAAATGACATCGGTAACGAGGATGCGATCAGCCTCAACTTCGACACGGCGAGCCTGTTCCTCTCGGACCGCTTCACCGGCTACGACCGTTATGAGGGCGGCCTCCGCGCCAATGCCGGCTTCACTTACACGTTGCTGGGCGAGAACGGCGGTTTTGTCCGCGCGACGCTGGGCGAGAGCTTTCATATCGCAGGAGAGAACAGCTTCGCGGCGGGTTCGGGCCTTGATGGCACATCCTCCGATCTCGTGGGCGGGATTGCCATGCAGATCAACGACAGCGTGACGTTCGGCTATCAGGCCCGCGTCGAGGAAGACCTCTCCAGCATCAATGTCCAGGAGGCCATGCTCGGCCTCACTTTCGACAGGTTTTCGGCGTCTCTCAGCTATGCCGACGTCGCCGCCGCAGCCAATTATGGGCGGCCTACCCCGGAGCAACAGGTCTGGGGCGATGGCCGATACAAGCTGGATGAAGCGTGGAGCCTGTTTGGCGGTTTCCGCTATGATATCGAGGACAGTAACTTCATGAACAAGAGCATTGGCGTCGCATTTGACTGCGACTGCATGAAGGCCCAGCTGGCCTATTCGCAATCGCAGGACGAAAAAGGCGAGATCGATCATCGCGTTGAACTCAGCGTCGAACTTCGCACCCTTGGCAAGGTTGGCGGCGGTTTCGGGTTCTGATGCGGAAGACCTTCTGCCTTTTCGCGGCTTGTGCCGCATTCGTCCTTGTTGCCGGTCCCCTTGCCGCGCCGCCGGCATTTGCCGAGGCGCAAGGCGTCGTCGCGGTCGTCAACGACAAGCCCATCACCGAGCGTGACATCACCCAGCGCATCGCGCTCATGAAGCTTCTGGGCGATGCAGGCAAGGACATGTCCCGCAAACAGGCCCTGAAGTCGATCATCGACGAGCAGATCAAGATCGCCGAGGCCACGAAGTTCAAGATGCTGCCATCGGACTCCGAGGTGAGAGACCAGATCGCCCGGATCTCGAAGGGGATGGAGACGACGCCTGAGGGCCTCGTGGCCCGCCTGAAGAAGCAGGGCATCAGCGAGGCCACTTTCCGCCGCTATGTGACGGCGCTGATCGGCTTCAACCGCATCATTTCCAGCAAGTATCGCGGCCAGGTGAAGGTGGAGCCGGCAGATGTCGACGCCAAGTTCGCCGAAATCCGGAACAACGCCGACAAGCAGATTTCAAAGATCATGAACGACCCCCGCATGAAATCGGTGACTGTTTATACACTGATGGAAATCAACCTGCCGGTGGAAGCCAATGATTCGATGCTGCTGCAGTCCCGCGCCGTAGAAGCACAGCTTGTGGCGAAGCGCCTGAACGGCTGCGGAAATGCACGCGCCGCCGCGGACGGGATTTTCAATGTAAAGGTTGGCAAGAAGTTCGAAGCGGATGCCTCGAAACTGCCAAAGGAACTGCGTTCCGCACTCGAGAAGGCCGGGAACGGCCGCGTCGTGGGGCCGATGCGGTCCAAGACCGGCATCCAGCTTCTGGCCTTTTGCGCCAGCCGCAAGGTGACGCCGCCCAAGCCCAAGTTCGAGATGCCGACCCGCCAGCAGGTTGAACGCTCGCTCCTGAACCAGAAATATGATGGCCTCGAAGAACAGTACCTGAAGACTGCGAGGGAATCCGTCTACGTCGAATACCGCAACGACAGCTACGCCCAGCAATAATGGCTGGCGGGGTTCCCATGGTGTTGACGGGTGGAGAGCCTGCGGGCGTTGCGCCTGAAATCACCCTGGCCGCGTGGGCCGCACTCAAGTCCGATCCGGACTGCTGCTTCGTTCTGCTGGGCGATGCGCAGTATTGGCGCTTGCGCAACCCCGGCGCGGCAATTCAGGAAATCACGTCGCTCGAAGAGGCTGCGGGCTGCTTTAGCACGGCACTGCCCGTGTTGCAGCGGCCCCTGGCGCGGCATCCGGAAGCCGGTGTGATCGATCCCGCAACGGCGCCCCAGGTGATCGCTGCGATCGAGGAAGCCGTGGACCTTGCCTTCCGGGGCGAGGTTTCGGCAATCGTCACCAATCCGATCCAGAAGGAAGCCCTCTATCAGGCAGGCTTCCGGCATCAGGGTCATACCGATTTTCTGGCGCATCTTTCGGCACTCCACGGCTGTGAGGTCGATGAGGTGATGATGCTGGTGGCGGAAGACCTTCGCGCCATTCCCGTCACCGTGCATATTCCGCTGAAAGATGTGCCCGCCGCGCTGACGGAAGCACGCATCATGGCGCAGGCGCGCGCCACCGCACGAGACTTGACGCGCTACTTCGGAATCGAGTCCCCACGCCTTGCCTTCACGGGGCTCAATCCCCATGCCGGCGAAAACGGCGCGATGGGCCGCGAGGAGATCGACACGATCATTCCCGCCCTGGCGCAACTGAAGGCCGAGGGGCTGAAGGTGATGGGGCCCATGCCGGCTGACACCGCCTTTCATGCCGATGCGCGGAAAGCCTATGACGCCATTCTTTGCATGTATCACGATCAGGCGCTGATCCCCGTGAAGACGCTGGATTTTCATGGCGGCATCAACGTGAGCCTGGGGCTGCCCTTCATCCGCACGTCGCCCGACCACGGCACGGCACTGGGGATCGCCGGGCAGCATATCGCGAACCCCAGGAGCTTGATTGCGGCGATCCGCCTGGCCGCGACGATGGTGAAGGCCACGCGTGGCTGAGGACTTGCTTCCACCGCTTCGCGACGTGATCAACCGTTTCGGCCTGCAGGCCAAGAAGAGCCTGGGTCAGAATTTCCTCTTCGATCTCAACCTCACCCGGAGGATCGCGCGCGCAGCGGCACCGCTCGATGGCTTTACCATCATCGAGGTGGGACCGGGACCAGGCGGCCTGACGCGCGCCCTGCTGATGGAGGGCGCCGCAGATATCATCGCCATCGAGCGCGACGAGCGGGCCGTTGCAGCACTGGAAGACATTTCCGCCGCCTATCCGGGCAAGCTTGTCATCGTCTCGGGAGATGCGCTGGAGGAGGACTTTGCTGCGCTGGCTAGGGGGCCGGCAAAAATTGTCGCCAATCTGCCCTATAACATCGCCACCGAGCTTCTCCTCGGCTGGCTGACGGAAGAACACTGGCCACCGTGGTATACTTCCCTCACGCTGATGTTCCAGAAGGAAGTGGCCGAGCGCATCGTGGCGAAGCCCGGCGGCAAGGACTACGGGCGCCTGTCGGTGCTGTCGCAATACCGCTGCGAAGCGAAGAAGCTGTTCGACGTGAACCGCTCCGCCTTCACGCCGCCACCAAAAGTGACGTCCAGCATTGTGCAGCTCATTCCGCGCGTGAGCCCCTCGCCCGCATGTGACCTGAAGACGCTCGAGCGTGTGACGGCATCCGCTTTCGGGCAGCGCCGCAAGATGCTGCGCTCGAGTCTGAAGACATTGTTGCCGGAACCGGAAGCCTTGCTGGAAAAAGCCGGCATCGACCCGGAACTCCGCGCCGAACAGGTGCCGGTCGAAGGCTTCGCGCGCATGGCAGCCTTGCTGAAGGGCTAGCGCATTGGGCGAGCAAATGGAATCACTTGCGATGCGAAAATGCGCCAGAATCCAAGCCTTCGAGCAACTTATCGGCGGTCAATTGACCGCCGGTTGCTCTAAAGCCCTTTCGTCAGATCACGGACGAATTGAGTCAGCCCCACGCGGCGATGGCGCTTCAGCCGCTCCGCCGTGAGGATCGCGTCGATCTGGGCGCCCGCGATGTTGATGTCCTCGTTGACGATCACATAGTCGTACTCGGGCCAATGGCTGATTTCGTCGGCGGCCTTCGCCATGCGCTTGGCAACGGTAGAGGATGAATCCTGTGCGCGGCGGATGAGACGCTCTCGCAGTTCTTCCGCCGTGGGCGGCAGGATGAAGATGCGGACGAGATCGCCCTCCATCGCCTGCGCCAGTTGCTGCGTGCCCTGCCAATCGATATCGAAGAGCACATCACGCCCGGCCTGCATCGCCTCCACCACAGGCTTCTTCGGCGTGCCATAGAAATTGCCGAAGACCTCCGCATATTCGAGAAGTTCGCCGCTGTCGCGGAGCCTCGCGAATTCGCGCTGGTTGATGAAGTGATAGTCCTTGCCATCGACCTCGCCGGGCCGTGGCGCCCGCGTGGTCACCGACACCGACATGGTGATATTGGCATCGGAGCCAAGCAGCCGGCGTGACAGCGTGGTCTTTCCCGCACCCGAAGGCGAGGACATGACCAGCAGCAGGCCGCGGCGTTGGATCTCGATCATGGCATGACTCTCATTCGATATTCTGAACCTGCTCGCGCATCTGGTCGATCACGGTCTTGAGATCGAGGCCGATCGCAGTCATCGAGCGGTCGGCGGCCTTCGAACACAGCGTGTGGGCCTCGCGATTGAATTCCTGCGCGAGGAAATCGAATTTGCGGCCCACGGCCTCGCTCGACGCCAGCAACACAAAGGCTGCCTCGACATGCGATTGCAACCGGTCGAGTTCTTCCTGGATATCGGTGCGGGTGGCGATGATCATCGCTTCCTGGTGCAGCCGGTCCTGGTCGAAAGAGGCGCCTGTTTCCAGAAGCCTGGCGATCTGTTCGGCAAGCCTCGCCCGTACAGCCTCCGCCGTGCGGGCCGGATTGCCGCGTGCGGCACTGCAAAGCTCGGCGATGCGCGAGACTTGTGCCGTCAGCACCGCCTGAAGCCGTGCACCTTCCTCGCGCCGTGCTGCACTTAAAGCCTTCAGCGCCTCGCCAAACGAGGCGAGTATTGCCGCATTGCGCTTATCGGTCTGGGCTTCATCCTCGGGCGCTGCCGTCACCTCGACGACGCCGCGCAACGACAGCAGGAGATCGGCCCGCAACGGCTCGCCGCCGATGCGCTCACGCAGC
>JBKJQU010000397.1:0-7797 GCA_046594995.1 Aestuariivirga sp. | reverse complement strand
GGATCGGGTAGCGGCAGTTGGGATCGTCGTTGATGATCGGCACGATCTCTTTTACTTCTTCCGGCGTGATCATGCGGCAGTCGAGGCCGGCCAGCCGGTTTGCATGCGCAGTGCGCTGGAAGGCGCGAAGCTCATGCTGCGTCTGGCACAGCATGACGACGCCGCGCGGCGAGAACATCACGTTGTAGTTCAATTCCTGGCTCAGGTTCTCATAGAGCGAGCGCGCCAGTTCGTAGATGGCAATCGAGGGGTCCTGCAGGTAGTTCGAGCGGATGATGGTGGTGTTGCGGCCTGTGTTGCCGCCGCCGAGCCAGCCCTTTTCCACGATCGCGATATTTGTCATCTTGTGGTTCTTGGCGAGGTAATAGGCGGTGGCGAGGCCGTGGCCGCCAGCACCCACGATGACGGCGTCATATTCCTTCTTCGGGCTGGGCGAGCGCCATGCGCGTTCCCAGTCCTTGTGGTAGTTCATGGCGTTTCGCGCGAGCGAAAAGATGGAATAGCGCGGCTTCATAGGTGAATTCCTCGGCTTGCAGGGCTATGTAACAAGACGCTGATGGCGGCACCAAGGGTTTTCCGACGCCCAAATGCTGCCATGCGACAATGCGACCAGAAATGGAACGGCCAGATGAATTGCATTAATGGCGGCCACGGGAATATCTCATAGATCATCATGATTTGGATTGTTTTTGCGTTCATGACGGCGACGGTGCTCGCGGTCCTCATTCTGCCGGCCATACGCGCGAAGCCTCAAGCGCAGAACCTTGACCGCAATGCTTTTGACCGTGCGGTCTTCCGTGACCAGTTGGCGGAACTCGACCGAGACGTCGAGCGTGGAACGATAGGGACAACGGAATCCGATGCCGCGCGGAACGAAATCTCGCGCCGCCTGATCGCTGCATCAGCAACGTCCGCAATGGCCCGTCCGCTGCGGACGCCATTCCTTGCCTTGCTCGCTGCACTCATCATTCCGGCGGTAGCCCTGCCGCTCTATCTCAAGGCGGGAAGCCCCTTGCTTCCGGACGTGCCGCTCGCCACAAGGCTCGAAAAGGCTGCCGAGACTGGAGATTACGAAGCTTTAATTGTGAAGGTGGAACAGCATCTGGCACTCAATCCGGATGACCTCGAAGGCTGGAAAGTGCTTGGCCCCGCCTATCGCCGCAGCATGCGCCGGACGGATGCCGCTGAAGCCATGCGCAATGTCGTCCGCCTGTCGAAACCTGACGCGGAAATCATGGCGGATTATGGCGAGGCGCTGGTGATGGCCAACCAGGGACTGGTCTCCGCCGAGGCGCATGATGTGTTTGCAAAGGCGCTGGCGCTTGACGCCAAGCTGCCCAAGGCGCGCTTCTTCGATACACTGGCCCTGAAGCAGGAAGGAAAAACCGCCGAGGCCAAGGCCGCTTTCGATGCCTTCCTCGCCGAAACACCTGCCGATGCACCCTGGCGCGCCATGCTGGTGGCCGAAATGCAGGACATGTCATCGCGTCCGCCAGCACTTGACCAGCAGACGATGAAGGATGCCGCCACCATATCCACCGAGGACCAGCAGGCGATGATCCGCACGATGGTCGATGGCCTCGAGGAAAAACTCAAAGCCGACGGCAGCGATCTCGATGGCTGGCTGCGGCTGATCCGCGCCCGCGTCGTTCTGGGCGATACCGACAAGGCCAGGTTTGCGTATGAGACGGCGAAAGCCAAGTTCAAGGATAAAACGCAGGCCATTGCCGCTCTCGACGGTCTTGCCAAAGAGATGAATATCCAATGACCCGCAAGCAGAAGCGACTGACGATGATCCTGAGCGGCCTCGCCGTTTTGGGCGTTGCCGCAGGCATCATGCTCTATGCGCTCTCTGGCACCATTACCTTTTTCTATACGCCGAGCGAGTTGACGGAAAAGAACGTCGGTCCCGGCCAGCGTCTCCGCCTTGGCGGGCTTGTCGAGGAGGGAACCTGGATAAGGGGCGAGGGCACCATGAGCACCTTCACCGTGACCGACACGATAAAGAACATCAAGGTCACTTATAATGGCCAGCTTCCCGACCTCTTTCGGGAGGGGCAGGGCGTCGTGGCCGAGGGCGTCATAGATGGCGGCGGTACATTTGTTGCCGATACCGTTCTTGCGAAGCACGATGAGAATTACATGCCGAAGGAACTTGCCGACTCGCTGAAAGAAAAGGGCGTGTGGAATGAGGATGGGCCGAAAACACAATGATCGCTGAAATCGGGCACTTCGCGCTGGTCCTTGCCACGGGCGTGGCGCTCTATCAGTTTCTCGTTCCGCTCTATGCCGCGCACCGGGGCGACCAGGCTCTGATGCGCACGGGGCTGACCGCCGCCGTGCTGCAACTGGCGCTGATTACACTGGCCTTCGCAGCCCTCACGCACGCCTATTTGACATCGGACTTCTCGGTTCAGAACGTCTTCGAGAATTCGCACTCTGCGAAACCCTTGATCTACAAGATCAGCGGCGTGTGGGGAAACCATGAAGGCTCGATGCTGCTGTGGGTTCTCATCCTCGCACTCTATGGCGGGGCGGTCGCGATCTTCGGTGAAAACCTGCCGCTGGAGTTGCGCTCGCGCGTCGTCGCCATCCAGGGGTCCATCGGATTGGCCTTCCTGCTGTTCATTGTGCTGACGTCCAATCCCTTCATGCGGATCGAGCCGCCGCCGATCGAAGGAAACGGCCTGAACCCGATCCTGCAGGACCCGGCCCTGGCCTTCCATCCACCGTTCCTCTACGCGGGCTATGTAGGTCTCTCCATCGCTTTCGCCTTCGCAGTCGCCGCCTTGATCGATGGCCGCGTCGATGCCGCATGGGCGCGCTGGGTGAGGCCGTGGACGTTGCTAGCCTGGGTGTTCCTGACCATTGGCATCGCCATGGGTTCCTGGTGGGCCTATTACGAATTGGGCTGGGGCGGCTGGTGGTTCTGGGACCCCGTGGAGAACGCGAGCTTCATGCCCTGGCTGGTGGCGACGGCCTTGCTGCATTCGGCCATCGTCGTCGAGAAGCGCAATGCGCTGAAAATCTGGACAGTGCTGCTCTCGATACTTGCCTTTTCGCTGTCGCTCATGGGCACCTTTCTGGTGCGCTCGGGCGTGCTGACGTCGGTTCATGCCTTTGCGGTCGATCCCGAGCGAGGCATCTTCATCTTGATGATCCTCTGCGTCTTCATCGGCGGGGCGCTGACGCTGTTTGCATGGCGCGCACCGATGATGAAATCGGGCGGGCTCTTCGCCCCGGTCAGCCGCGAGGGGAGTCTCGTCCTCAACAACCTGCTGCTCTGCGTGTCCTGCCTCGCTGTCTTCGTCGGAACGCTCTATCCGCTCGCGCTTGAAACCATCTCGGGCGAGAAGATTTCGGTGGGACCGCCCTATTTCAATCTCACCTTCGGGCCGATTATCCTGCCGCTTCTGATGCTGGTGCCGGTTGGGCCGCTCCTTGCGTGGAAGCGCGGTGATGCTGGGGCTGCCATGCGCCGCTTGTGGATTTCACTCGCAGTTGCTGTTGCTGTCGGATTGGGAGTTCTTGCATTCAACGTCCGCGGGCCATGGCTTGCACCCTTTGGCATGGCGCTGGCGGCGTGGCTGGTTCTGGGCGCCTTCACCGATCTTGCGTCCCGAATCGCCCTGTTCAAGGCGCCACTGGCCACGAGCTGGCATCGCCTGACTGGACTGCCGCGTTCCGCCATCGGCGGCATGCTGGCCCATGGCGGACTGGGCATCATGGTTGCGGGCATCATCGCGATTTCACTGTGGAAGATCGAAGTCATCGTTGCGCTGAAGCCCGGCGAGGCGGCACAGGTCGGTGATTACTCCATCACCTTTACGGGCGAGACACCGCTGACAGGGCCGAACTTCACCGGCCGTGCCGGCCGCTTCCTGGTGAAGGAGGGTGACACGGAAGTGGCAACGCTCGTGTCCGAAAAGCGCGAGTTCCAGCCCTCCGGAATGCCGACGACCGAGGTTGGCTTGCACCAGACACTGGCGGGCGACGTATATGTGGTGATGGGGGATGCCACCAACGACGGCGGCCGCGCCCTGCGCATGTATTTCAATCCGCTAGTGAACTTTATCTGGCTGGGAACCTTCATCATGTTCATCGGTGGATTGCTGTCGCTCTCCGACCGGCGCTACCGCGTGGGCGCGCCGAAGCGCCATGTGTCGGCACAAGCGGTACCGGCAGAATGAAGAGGCTTGCCGCAACACTGGCCATTCTTCTGTCGCTCAGCCCTGCCTTTGCGCTGACGCCTGATGAATTGCTGAAAGATCCTGCGCTGGAAGGCCGCGCGCGGCTGCTCTCTGCCGAGCTTCGCTGCCTGGTCTGCCAGAACCAGTCGATCGATGATTCGGACGCACCACTGGCGAAAGACCTCCGCGCCCTGATCCGCGAGCAGCTGATGACGGGCAAGAGCGATGCCGAGATCATGGACTTCGTGGTCGCGCGGTATGGTGAGTATGTGTTGCTGAAGCCGCCGCTTCATGTGAGCACGATGCTGCTGTGGACCACGCCATTCGCGGTACTGCTCATTGCCGGAACCGCGCTTTTCCTCAGGCGGCGGAGAGAGGCACCACAACCGGAACAGCCCTTGAGCGCGAGTGAGCGGGAAGTCCTTCAAAAGGCCTTGGAATAGCCCCAAGTCTTACAGAAGTTTCACTCCCCGGACATGTGAATGTAAGGCCACCGATCCTATCTTCATCATCACCAATCCCACTGTGATGGAGATAGACATGTCACTCGAAAATACCCGCAAGGCCCCTCGTATTCTAGGAGCGTTTGCCGCTGGCCTGATGGTGGCGACCGCATTGACCACTGGCATCAGCGTCCTTCCTTCTACCCCCGTACTGGCGCAGCAGGAGCTTCAGGCCGCTCCCATCGATCCCTCCGGTGGCTTTGCCGATCTCGTGGACAGGGTTATGCCGGCAGTCGTCAGCGTGCAGGTGAAGTTCGCAAACGTCGCCGCAACGGGCGAACAAGCCAGCCCGCAGATGCCGGGATCGCCGGAAGGCAGCCCCTTTGGCGATTTTTTCCGTCAGTTTCCACAGCTCCGCCCCGGACCAGAAACGCCTGAGCAAGGCCAGCGTCCCGAGGGTTCTGCAGTAGGTTCTGGCTTCATCATCACCGCCGACGGCTACGCCGTGACCAATAATCACGTCGTGAAGGACGCTAGCGAAGTCATCGTCAAGATGACGGACGGCAAGGAATATCCCGCTGACGTGATCGGCACGGATCCCAAGACCGATCTTGCCCTTATCAAGATCAAGTCCGACACCAAGTTCGACTACGTTCCATTCACGGCAAAGGAGCCGCGCGTGGGTGATTGGGTTGTGGCCGTCGGCAATCCCTTCGGCCTTGGCGGCAGCGTGACGACCGGCATCATCTCGGCCCGTGGCCGTGATATCGGTTCCGGTCCCTATGACGACTTCCTGCAGATCGACGCGGCCATCAACCGTGGCAATTCAGGCGGTCCCGCCTTCAACCTTGAAGGCGAAGTCGTGGGCATCAACACCGCGATCTTCTCGCCGTCTGGCGGCTCGGTGGGCATTGGCTTTGCCATCCCGGCCTCGGTGGCGCAGAACGTCATCGCCAGCCTGAAGGACACCGGCACCGTGACGCGCGGCTGGCTCGGTGTGCAGATCCAGCCGGTGACGGATGATATTGCCGAAAGCCTGGGCCTCAAGGAAGCCAAGGGCGCGATCGTGGCAGATGTCACGGAAGGCTCGCCTGCTCTGGCGGCTGGCATCGAGCAGGGCGATACGATCCTGAAGGTCAACGGCACCGAGATTTCGGACTCCCGCGATCTTGCCCGCAAGGTGGCCCAGTTCAAGCCCGGCCAAACCGTGCCGGTGACACTGGTTCGCGATGGCAAGACGATGGATATCGCCGTCAAGATCGGCACCATGCCCGATGAGCCGAAAATGGCCGCGGCACCCGGAGCACAGGTGGAGGGCGGCAACGTGAGTGTTGCCAACCTAGGCATTCAGGTTGCTCCCGCCGAGGACGGCGCGGGCGTCACCATCACCAGCGTCAAGCCCGGCAGCGCTGCTGCCGAGCGCGGCCTGAAAGCCGGCGATACGATCCTCGAAGTCGCCGGCAAGGAAGTGCACCAGCCCTCCGAACTGCAGGACGCCGTTAAGGCTTCCGGCAAGAAGCGGGTTCTCATGCTGGTGAAGTCCTCCGAGGGCCAGCGCTTCATCGCCATGCCAATCGGCTAGCGAACTAGGAACCAGGGCACGCGGACCATTCCCCAACGCCCCGCTCCGCGTCTGCGTGCCTTCACGCGGAGGCAGTACTCATCCCCCCCGAGTGCTGCTTCCGCGTCCCCCTTTTCAGAAGAGACGGAAAATGCAACTTAGAGAGCCCGATTCTCCTGTCTGGACAGCAAAGCCGACCAGCCATCCCATGCGCATTCTGGTTATCGAAGACGACCGTGAAGCGGCGAGCTGGCTCATGAAGGGCCTCGCCGAGAGCGGGCATGTGGTTGACCATGCAGCTGATGGCGAGGAGGGCCTCAACCTGGCGTCTGAAGCCGTGCATGACGTGTTGATCGTCGACAGGCTGCTGCCCAAGCTCGACGGGCTCTCCATCATCCGGCAATTGCGCGGCAATGGCGTGAAGACACCAGTGCTCATTTTGAGCGCCTTGGCAGATGTCGATGAGCGGGTGAAGGGCCTTCGCGCCGGCGGCGATGATTACCTCGGCAAGCCCTACGCCTTTTCAGAGCTTCTTGCACGTGTCGAAAATCTTGGCCGGCGCTCCGGCGATGCTCCATTGGAGACAAGGCTCAAGGCGGCGGACCTTGAGATCGATTTGCTGACACGCACCGTTACGCGCGGTGGCAAGCCCATCCTGTTGCAGCCCCGCGAGTTCAAGCTGCTGGAATACCTTGTGCGCAACGCAGGCCACATCGTGACCCGCACCATGCTTCTCGAAAATGTCTGGGACTATCACTTCGATCCGCAAACCAATGTGATCGACGTCCATATTTCGAGGCTTCGTTCCAAGATCGACAAGGGCTATGACGAACCCATCCTGCAGACAGTGCGGGGTGCGGGATACATGATACGTGACAGCTAGGATCAAGCTTCTCCGGACGTCGACCTTCCGCCTTGCGGCACTTTACCTGATTCTTTTCGCGATCTCGGTTTCGGCCCTGTTGGGCTATGTCTACTGGAACACCGCCGTCCTGCTGGAGCGGCAGACTGACGACACCATTCGCGCCGAGGTACAGGCGCTGGCCGACCAATATCGCTTGCGCGGGCTGCGCGGCATCATCGACACCATCCAGCGCCGTAGCGCCGATGAGGGCGGCTCGGTTTATCTTCTGTCCGACGATGGCGGGCAGCGAATTGCCGGCAACCTGACGGCTCTTCCCGAGATGCCCACAGATGAGGCAAGTTGGATCGAGTTCCCGCTCGATGTTGAGCGCAACAATGCGCGCGAGCGGCATGTAGCGCGTGCCTTCCACACCGCATTGGCGGGTGGTTTCGATCTTGTCGTGGGGCGTGACGTTGAAGCGCTCCGTCAGTTTGCAAGCATCATACGGCAGACAATTTTCTATGCCCTGGCAATTGCGCTGGTGCTGGGTTTGGGGGGCGGGTTGTTGATGAGCCGCAACTTCCTGCGCCGCGTCGATGCGATCACCGAGGCGAGCCGCACGATCATTGCCGGCAACATGGCGGGCCGCATGCCGGTTCAGGGTTCGGACGACGAACTTGACCGCCTGGCACTGGCGTTGAACGAAATGCTCGACCAGATCGAGAGCCTGATGGCGGCAATGAAGGAAGTATCGAGCAA
>JBKJQU010000344.1:0-12871 GCA_046594995.1 Aestuariivirga sp. | reverse complement strand
CTTCTCCTCGAAACCCTTCTGGATGTCGAGCGTGTAGGGGTCGGCGGGGTCGCCCAGGACCTGCAGAATCTTGCCCTTGACCTCGCCATTCTTCTCTTTCAGCAGGCGCTGGATTTCAGTCGCGGCGACATAGCCGATCTCGACCGTGCCGGCGACGGACGTGAAGTCGGACGGCGTGGCGGTGATCTGCCGGTCGAAGATGATGACCGGAATGCCCGCCGCGCGGGCCTTTTCGATCGACGGCTGCAGCGCGTTGAAATCAACGGCGGCGAGAACGATGGCCGAGGGTTTCAGCAGGATGACATCGTTCATCTGGCTCTGCTGCAGGTCGGTCTTGTTGTCGGCGTTGAGCGTCACGACCTCATAGCCGACATCGCCCAAGAACTTGGTGAGGGACGATACCGACTCGGTCTGGAACTCGTCCAGCAATGTTGGCACCATGTAATAGATCTTGCCCTTGGACTGGGCATAGACCGGCGATACGAGCCCCACCGCCGCGATGGCGATCGAGGCTGTCAGAAGCCTGCGGATTCTGTTCACTGTTGTCATTGAGGACGTCTCCTTTGCTGATGATAAGTAAAACTCATGGGCCATTCGGCCTCGCTTCTTGGGCGGCTCCGCCGTAGGATTCGCCAGTGATCATGCGGACGACTTCATCGGGACTCGTCTTCTTCGCGGCGGCATCGCCCGCTACCAGTCCCTGGCGGATGACGACGATGCGGTCCGCCACCTGGAAGGCCTGCGCCATGATGTGGGTGATGATGATGACGCCGATCCCCTGCGCCGCGATCTGCTTGATCATGGCAAGGCCGCGCCTGGTCTGCTCCACGCCCAGCGCCGCGAAGGGCTCGTCCAGCAGCACCAGCTTGCCGCCCCAGTGGGCAAAGCGGTTGAGTTCGATGGCCTGGCGCTGGCCGCCGGAGAGAAATTCGACATTGGTGCGGAGCGACGGGATGCGGGTTCCGGCGGTTGCCATGGCCTTGACCACGACATCCTCCATTTCCTTTTCCTGCAGCACGGGGATGCCGAAATATTTCTTCACGATCTCACGGCCCATGAAGAAATTGCCGACGACATCGACATTGGTGCAGAGCGAGAGGTCCTGGTAGACGGTCTCGATCCCTTGCGCCTTCGCCTCGGCAGGAGAAGCGAAGGTCTGCTCGTGGCCATCGAATGTCATGCTGCCGGATGATGGCTTCAACCCGCCAGAGATGATCTTGACGAGCGTGGACTTGCCCGCGCCATTATCACCCAGCAGCGCCACCACTTCGCCGCGCCCCACGTTGAAGCTGATGCCGCGCAAGGCTTCGATGGCACCGAAATTCATGCGAATGCCGTCAAGCTGCAAAAGCGGTCCGGCACTCATGCGACGCGGTTCCTTGCGAATGTATGATGGCGGGAGGCAAAGGCTGCGTCCTGTGCGAAGAGCAGGCCCGACTGCGGCGAGAGAACGCCGGCGAGCGCCACGGCGGCGGCACCGCGCAGCACGGCATCATGCCCGTTGGCCGAGCGGATGATGCGGGGAAGCACGCGCTCCCTGCGGTTCGAGACGGAATTGGCGAGAGGCTCTGCTGCGGCCACAAGCTCGGCCAGAACATCATCCTCTGCAATGCCGCCGACGATGATGGTTTCCGGATCGAAGAGATTTTCAATCGTTGCCACGGCACGCCGGAATACGGGTGCGGCTTCCGCGATCCAGCCCGCGCGGCCAATCACCGGGCTTCTGCGGTAATAGGCTTCCAGCGACACATAGCGTTCCACGCAACCATGATTGCCGCAGGCGCAGCGCTCGCCATCCGGAATGATCGGCACATGGCCGATTTCGCCCGCATTGCGGAAGGCACCGCGCACGGCAACGCCCTCATGCACCATGCAGCCGCCAAGACCGATGCCAAAATAGAGATAGAAGAAATCGCGGATCGTCTTGCCCGCGCCATGCAGCCTCTCGCCCAAGGCCGCAGCCGCGCTGTCGGCCTCGATGAAGGCGGGGACGGGCGAGACTTCGGCCAGTCTTTCCGCCACCGGAAAGCCGCGCCAGCCTTGCAATGTGGTGGGGCCGACGAAGCTCATCGAATCGACGTCGAAGGGGCCGGGCATCGCCATTCCCACCCCCAGCAGGGTCTTCTTCTTGCCGTGCGAGAGTTCGCCGATCATCTCGCCGATTGCCGTGAAGGCCGTCTCCGGATCGTCCGCATCGATGCGGCGTTCGATGACGCTGGAAATTGATCCGGAGAGATCAACGACAGCGGCCTCGATCCTGAATTGTGCCACGTGAAGCCCAAGCGTATAGCCGCCCGCCGGATTGATGCTGAGGCTGGTGGCAGGCGAGCCACGCCCCTTCGGTTCGCCGCGCGCGCCGGTGACGAGATCAGCGTCTTCGAGCTCTCGGATGATGTTGGCCACCGTCTGCACGGTAAGGCCCACGCGGCGGGCGATATCGGCACGCTCGATCGGCCCGTGAAGCCGGATCGCCTCGAGAACGATCCGCCGGTTGTAGGGCCGCCCGAATTCCTGGTTGGTCCCTTTCAGAGACACCATCCGCTCACCCGCCTGTTTCAGGAGGCGATGATAGTGTGCGAATTTTTAATAATGCAAATGGTTTTTATAAATCACCCGATAAGCCGGGCGATAGCCTTTCCGGCAATCTCCGCCTCGCCTGGTTTCAGGCACATCGGATTGACCTGCACGATGTTCCGGTCACGCAGGAAAGGATCGACGGCAATCGATGGCGAACCGCGTTGAAGTGCGAGGCAGAGATCGGTGGCGCTGATGCCGTTTGATCCAAGTGCAATTTCGACCATTGGCACCTTGGCCATATCCTCGCGGCCCGTGATCATGGCGGCGGGCAACAGCGCGTTGATCGTCTCGCAATCGGCAAGCCAGCGTGCGTGGCGTACCCCGTCTCCCTCAGCGATGAACAGCCGGAGTGCGGTAAGCACTCCGGCGATCTCTTCCTTGCCGGCCTTGCAGCTCCGCCCGATGCCGTGCTGTGGGGCACCCCTCAGCCTTGCCTTGTCGATCAGGCCTGGCGGCGGTTCCCACATGTCCCAGAACACGTCGAGGTCGAGGTGCTGCAGTGCTGCCGCCATCACCAGATCGCGCTTGCCCGCCAGAATGCCGCTCGCCTGCGGTCCGCCCAGGGCCTTGCCGCCCGAAAAGGCCACGAGATCGGCGCCCTCCGTGGTGAATCGCTTCAGGTTCGATTGCGGCGGCAATTGCGCCGCGGCATCGACGATGACGGGCACGCCATGGCGGTGCGCCACCGCCACGGCCTCGGGCAATGAAGGGCGTGATTGGGAATCCGCCACATAGAACACCGCCGCCGTGCGCTCGGTGATCGCATCTTCGATCTCCCAGGCTTCGGCATCGCGCACGCCCGCGCCGGCATAGCGGTCGGGCAGGCCTACTTCCACGATCTTGAGGCCCGCCGCGCGAATGGCGTGATCGTAGAAATTCCTCTGGCTCCTTACCATCACGGCTTCGTTTTTCATGCCGTTCGTATCGGGAAGCCTTGCCATGCGGCCGGGGTCGAGGCCCGTCGCACAGGCCGCCGCGGCCAGTAGCAGGCAGGCCGATGCACCCGATGCCACGTAGCCTGCTTCAGCACCTGTCGCCTCCGCAATCTGGCGCGAGGCCGCCGCCTGAAGCTCCGCGATATCGACGCAGGCCTGAGAGGCCTCTGCCATCGCAGCCGCGACTTCCGGCCTCATGATTCCGCCGGAAAGCCGTGTCGCCGGGCCCTTGGCGTTGATGATGGTGCGCACACCCAGTTGCTCGAAGACGTTCATTCAGTGGTCACTCCCCCAGCCGCCGGGATCCGGAACCCGATGCTTATCGTATAACCGGACATGAATGCCAATTCGCAATCACCGCTCACGGTTTACTATGATGGCGCCTGCCCGGTCTGCCGCCGCGAGATCGGTTATTATCAGGGCCGCACGGGCGAGAGCGTTGTCTATTGCGATGTCGCCGCTAGTGCCGATCCCGCGCCCGGCCTCACGCGCGAGGATGCGCTGAAGCGCTTCCATGTGCGGCTGGCGGATGGGCGCCTGGTGTCAGGTGCCGCCGCCTTCCTCGCACTCTGGGGGCAGGTGCCGGGGTTCTCGCGCATCGCATCGCTGCTGTCGGTGAAGCCCGTCGTGGCGGTGCTGGAAGTTGCCTATCTGGGCTTTCTCCGCCTGCGTAAATTGTGGCGCTAGGGCTGCTCCAGCCACTCGTCTTCTGACCGGAACTCCGGTCTGATATAGGCAATCATGCGGCCATCACCATCCGCCCTTGCCCCTTCGCGCCACGGTGCTACGCCATGCAGCACGTGGCGGTGCAGCAGCATCGCCTCGCCGGGTTTCGCCGGAAGCTCGATTCGCTTGCACCGGGCAAAGACCTCTCGCCTGGCCGCCTGATAGAGATCGGTGACATCGACGTCCGGCCATCGCTCCGGCGGAACACCCTCATAGGCCTTGGCGAAGACCTGCCGCATGATGATGTGCGAGCTTTCCCACACAACGAGCGGCGATGCACCGGGATCGGCTTCGACCAATGGCAGCCCAAGGATATAGGCATGAGGCTCTTTCAGGTAGCGCCGCCGCTCGGGGCCTTCCGCCAGCAATCCGTCGACATGTGCCGCATCGCGCTTCAGGCGGTACTGGAAGGCCGTCGTTGTCTCTTCCTCCGAAGGCTGCGGGTAGCCGGGATAGCAGACTGAAACCTGCGCCCTGTGGAGCGGCAGATCGAAGCCCAAAATATTGCGGATGAAATCCATCGCAAGCCCGGTCAGCGGCGGGCCGTCTCCCACGGCACCGCGCTTGTCATTGGGCAACGCATCGACGCCAACAAACCATGTGCCACCGCAGCGCAGCCAATGCGCCTGCGCGGGATCACTCGCGGCGGCCCGTGCCGGGCCAACCGCGCTTGCAGCCCAGGATTTAATCTTTGGGTCATGGCCAAAAAGCGCCCAGCCTCTTGCCGTGAAATCGTGATGCTCCTGCATCACGCTTTCCTAGCATCTCCCAGTTGAAGGAGAACAGGGCAGAACTGCTACTGCGACAGAACCTTCTAGGCCATTTCGAGATGTGCCTGCAGAACCGGCACACTCTTCATCGCAAAGGCCTTGATCTGCAAAGTATCGCCATTCGCGGCATAGGACTGGAACAGCGCCAGTGCTTCGCGATGTGCCTCCGCCTGTATCCTGCCGAAGGTCTTGTCGAAAACCGTGCCGCTGGCTTGTGTCAGCTGGTCGAGCAGCTTCTGGTAACGCTCGTCCAGCGATTGCGGCGGCTGGGCGGTGACCGGGATGACATGATCGATCCTCCGGAATCTCAGGGCACGGCGGAATGCACCGCAGTCCGGATTGGTTCCGAACTCTTTCCGGCCAGACTTAATCCTCCATGATCGCCGGCAGGCGGATGACGCTGACGCTGCAGGGCGCCTCCGCCACCACCTGGCTCGAGACGGAGCCTAGATAGCGCCGGGCCGCAGAATGGCCGCGGGCCCCCATGAGAATATGATCGGCGCGGTTCTTCGAGGCAAAATTGACGATGGCCTTGGCGGGCTCCAGGTCTTCGAGAATCGAGAAGGTGAGCCGGTCATCGGGCAGTTCAAGATGTCCGGCCCAATTCCGCAGGCCGACGAGCCGGGAAACATGGATGTGTTCGCCCTGCTCGTCGATGGCCTGGTCGATGCCGATGCGCTGCGTCTTGATGACGTTTACACAGGCCACGCGCGCATCGGGATGGCTCGTCAGCATGCGCTGCACGGAATCGAGAAGCTGGAGGTTGAGCTGTTCCATGTCGGGCGACAGGTCGACGGCCACGAGCATGATCGGGGCCTTGCTGATCTGCGCGCCGATCTGCGGCGGAGGCGCAAAGCCCTTCAACTTTCGCATTGTCCGCCAGCGCTTGAAAACCTCCAGCCAGCTATCCTTCCCGGTCTTGCGCGCGCGCCCGGTGAGCTTCACCTGCGCCGGGTTTTGCAGGTCGAAGAGCATCTGTGCTGCGGACTGGTAGCGTCTCGCGGGGTCGACCTCGAGTGCGCGGAGAATGATTTCCTGCAGCCATTCTGGAATCTTCGGATCAAGTGCCCGTGGCGGCACTGGATCGCGCCACAACCGCTTTCTCACCCCTCTCAGCGTTTCCGGCTTGCCGAACGGCATCTTGCCTGTCGCACCCTCGTAGATCATTGCACCCAGGGCAAAGAGGTCGGACCTCAGGTCGCCGCGGTTGCGCAGATACTGCTCGGGTGAGATATAGGGAAAGGTTCCCATCGGGATCGTGAACTCCTCGTCCAACAGATCCGGCAGCTGGCCGTGACGCGAGAGGCCGAAGTCGATGCAGACCATTTCTCCGGTCGGGCGCTGCAGGAAGTTCGCGGGCTTCAGATCAAGATGGATGACGTGCTGCTTGTGCAATTCGTGAACGGCTTCCGCCATCCGCGCCGCCGTCTCGATCAGGGCCGAAAGCGGCAGCGGTGCCGTCTCGAACAGCGCGAGGAGCGACTTGCCCTCGATCCGCTCGGTCACGACATAGGGCATGACGGAAAAGTCCCCGGCGGCGATGAGCCTCGGCACATAAGGCCCCGCCAGCCGCGGCAGGATCATCTGCTCCACCTCGAAGCCGACGATGGCTGCTGCATCATAGCCATCGAGAATTATCGGCACCTTCATCACCATCGGCATCAGGTGTTGCGGATGCGCGACATCCCAGATTGTGGCGAAGCCGCCGGTGTGCAGGCATTCGCCCAAGGTGAATCCGTCGATCTCAAGACCGGTCTTGGGCCGCAGCATGTCTCACACTCCCCAGTTCAGGCGCGTGGCGAGCGATTCCGGCAAGCCTTCGGCGCGCAATTTGGCGACCGTCTTCTGAACCTCGTAGGGGACGCGCCGGAAGGTCAGTTCATTCGCTTCCGTATCGAGAATGGCGTAGGACGACATCGCAGTCCCGTCGCGGGGCTGGCCCACCGCACCCACCACGGCAAGCCACCGGCGCGAGCGGAGCAGCGGTACCGGTTGTCCCGTTGGCACGTCTTGTGCCTTCACACGCGTCCCGGCATCGCAGCTGTAAAGCGCCTGGACGTGCCTGTGGCCGGCAACGATGACTCTCGCCTGCGACACCCGGAAGGACGGCATGGCCGAGCCTTCCCCCGTAATGTAGATCCAGTCGGCCGGGTCATTGGCGCTGGCATGGACGAAGAGAGTGTCGCCTTCCACATGGGTCAGTGGCAGTGCCGTCAGGAACTCGGTGTGTGCCTGTGAAAGCCTTGTCCGCGTCCATTCCATCGCGCGACGAGCGGCAGTGTTCAGATGCTCTGCGCGGTTGGTAACCGCACTATCGTGATTGCCCTTGATGCAGAAGGCGCCATCCTCGACCAGCCTCATCGTGCGTTCCGTGCACCAGGCAGGATCGGGTCCATAGCCCACGATGTCACCCAGAATACCGATGCGCTGCACTCCGCGCCCGGCAAGGTCGGTCAGCACGGCCACGAACGCCTCGCGATTGGCATGTATGTCGGTCAGAATCCCGAGCCTCATGTGCCCTCCAGATCGCAGAGCCCAATCCATAGAGACCTGACTGGCATGAAGCAATTCGACGACAGTTTACATGCCGAAAGCAAGGTGCCCGGAATGCTGGCGGGCTTTCCTTACGGAATCATGCGGTGTCAGATCGGCATCTTGCAGCAAGCCCGCAACTAAGCTCACAGATGCAGCCCGTGCTGGTCATCTGACAGTCAACCCATTGGATACGTTGGAAATAGTCTAAAGTATTAGGCGTTTCCGCAAAGAATCTTTTCAGTAATCCGCGAATGTTGGGTAAAATTTTCGTCACCCAACGGCCTTCTTCAAAAAAGAGCGTGATGAAAAGCTCAAGGGAGGGTCTGGTGCCCTTGGGAGGAAGGGGCTTTGGTGCTCGTCACATTGCGGCAGATCGCGTCCACCGCGATAAGCCCGACTGGCCCAGACCGAACCTCCGAAGTCGGGCAAGTCGCTGGATGTAAACAAGTAACGTCCCGGCCATAAAGGCGGGTAATGAGGAGGAAACACATGGCAATGGCTGCAATGGACGTGCGCGATCGGTCGCGTCCCATGACGGGAGAAGAGAAGAAGGTTATCCTTGCTTCCTCTGCCGGGACCATCTTCGAATGGTATGACTTCTATTTATACGGATCGCTGGCGGCAATCATCGGAGCGCAGTTCTTCACGCCGTTTCCGGAAGCCACGCGTAATGTGTTTGCGCTTCTTGCCTTCGCAGCGGGCTTTATCGTGCGCCCGTTCGGTGCACTGTTCTTCGGGGCGCTCGGCGACCTGATCGGCCGGAAGTATACCTTCCTGATGACGATCGTCATCATGGGCCTGTCGACCTTCGTCGTCGGCTTGCTGCCGAACTATTATTCCTGGGGCATCGCCGCGCCAATCATCCTGATCGCGCTGCGCATGCTGCAAGGCCTGGCGCTGGGCGGTGAATACGGCGGGGCGGCGGTCTATGTGGCCGAACACGCGCCGGCAAATCAGCGCGGCTACTTCACCGCGTTCATCCAGACAACAGCGACGCTCGGCCTTCTTCTCTCGTTGATCGTCATCCTGTCGGTGCAGGGTTATGTCAACGGCAGCTATCCCGATCAGCCGGTGCTTGACGCCGCCGGAGTAGCACTGATGAGCGCGGACGGCACACCGCAGACAATGAAGGCTTTCAACGCCTGGGGCTGGCGGATTCCGTTCCTCGGCTCGATCTTCCTGCTCGCAATCTCGCTCTACATCCGGCTCCAGATGAACGAGAGTCCGGCCTTCAAGAAGATGAAGGAAGAGGGTGCCGCATCGAAAGCACCGCTGCGTGAAGCATTCGGACCTGGGCGCAATGCGCTTGTCTTGCTGATCGCGCCGGTTCTGATGGTGGCACTGGCCCTCTCGGGCATGCTCACGGGCACGCTGGCAATGTACATCGGTATCGCCTTTGTCATCGTCGCCGTCATCTGGGGCTGGCTCAACGCCAAGATCGCGCTGATTGCGCTTCTTGGCCTGGTCGCAGGACAGGCCGTCGTCTGGTACACTGGCCAGTTCTACGCGCTGTTCTTCCTGCAGAACGTGATCAAGGTCGATGCCTTCTCGGCCAACGTCTTCGTGGCCTGGTCGCTGATCCTCGGCACGGGCGGGTTTATCGTCTTCGGCGCCCTGTCAGACCGTATCGGCCGCAAGCCGATCATCCTGGCAGGCTGTGCGATTGCGGCGCTGACCTACCAATTCGTGTTCCCGCTGCTCACCCAGACGGCGAACCCGATGCTGCATGCCGCCCATCAGGTTCCGGTGGTTGTCACCGCCGACCCTGCGGATTGCTCGTTCCAGTTCAATCCCGTTGGCACTGCGAAATTCACCAACTCCTGCGACATCACCAAGGCGCTGCTGTCACGTGCCTCGGTCAACTATGAAACGGTCGATGCTACAGCGGGCGCTGTTGCCACGGTGAAGATCGGCGCGACGGAAATTCCGTCCTACGTCGGATCTGCCAACGCGGCGGCGGTCAAGGATCTGACTGCAGCTCTGGAAACGGCGAAAGCCGGCACGGACCAGGCGGCCACCGATGCGGCGCAAGCCGCACTTGATGCCGAAAAGGGCAAGCCTGCCGCTTTCACCAAGGCGGTGAACGATGCAATTGCGGCGGCCGGATACCCACTGGTCGCAGCCGACAATACCACGGTTGCCAAAGCCCAGACCTTCGTCGACATCTTCACCGGCCAGAAGCTGATGATCATCGCGATCCTCACCTACCTCATCATTCTGGTAACCATGGTCTATGGCCCGATTGCCGCCATGCTGGTGGAACTCTTCCCGACCCGTATCCGCTACTCTGGCCTGTCGCTGCCCTATCACATCGGCAACGGCTGGTTCGGCGGCCTGATGCCCGCGACCGCCTTCGCGATCTCGGCGCAGACGGGTTCGGTCTATGGCGGGTTGTGGTACCCGATCATCATCGCCCTGGTGACGGTGGTTATCGGCGTCATCTTCGTGCCGGGCGGTACGCACAAGAAGAACATCTTCGCTGACGACCGCAAATAGCACTCGCGATACGTTGAATGCAGGCCAGGAGAAATGCACCTGGCCTGCATTTTCATTTGCGGCAGTGGCCGGCCGCCGGCGGGATTAGCGCGATGGCTGCCTGACACGGCGCACGATCATCGTGACGGCGAGGATCACCGCAAGGATCGCCGCATTTGCCAGCAGGCCCATGCCTAAATCCATCCATGACAATCCACCGCGCGTCGACGGGATGATGACCGCGACAAAAACAGCACCGGCGGCAAGCGGCATGATGATGCCGGTCGCATGAGACGTGCGCCATGTCGTGTAGACAAGCGCTATCAGCAAGCCGATGCGGAAGACGTCGGAAATTTGTGAGAGGAAAAGGCTGAGCAAGTCAGGTTTCACCATCCGGTGACGCGCAGCATGCGCGCCACATCGGTAATGTTCTACCCGGGCTCACCTCCCGTTTCAACTCTGTGCAGGGACCTTCGCTAGCCCTGGATCGTGGACCTTCCGCTGGAGTCCCGGATGCAGGGGCTTGAAACTCGCGCCGCTGGACTGGACGTTTACCTGGGCGCGGCCTTTGTGCCTCGCTGCCTAGATGATGGTGAAGTCGGCTTCCGTCAGTGCGGGAATGCCACCATTGAAGGTGGCCAGCAAGTAGCGGTCGAGCGTTGTGCCCGAGCCGTCGCCATCGAAGTACAGCGCGCCCGTCGTGGTGTCGAGGATGAAGCGGTCCTCTCCATCCTCGGCCTGACCTGCCGCATTGCTCACGAACTGGTCGGCGGTCAATGCCACCCCCACCGTGAAGTCGGTCCCGAAGGCCGACTGCGTGATCGCCAGCGTATCGGTGCCCACCTCGAAGTCGAAGATCAGGTCGTCGTTGAAGCCGATGGCCGTGGGCAGCGGCGGGGTCAGCACGAAGGTGTCGGTACCCGTTCCGCCATAGAGCTTGTCGTGACCCGCACCGCCCACCATCGTGTCGGCACCATCGCCCCCCTTGAGCAGGTCGGCACCGTCGAGGCCCGTGAGCGTGTCCGCCCCGTCGCCGCCCACAAGCGTGTTCTTGCGGGCATTGCCGGTCAGCGTGTCGTCATTGTCCGAGCCCACTAGGTTCTCGATCTTCACCAGGCTGTCGCCCGTGGCATCGCCGCCCGAGGCGGTGTTCTCCTGCAGGTTGATGATGACGCCAGCGGACGAGTCCTTGTACTCCGCCGTGTCGCTGCCCTGGCCGCCATCCATGCTGTCAGCCCCGGTGCCGCCCGACAGGCGGTCGCGGCCCGATCCGCCGGTCATCGTGTCATCCCCGCCAAGCCCTGAGAGCTTGTCCTTGCCCAGTCCGCCCACGATGGTGTTGGCCTCATCCGTGCCGCCAATCGTCTCGTTCCTCGTGTATTCGACGGCACCCACATCAAGGGTTCCGTTCTGCGTGCGGTTCTCGCCGGTCGCATCCTTGGGCAGGAGTTCGGCCACGTTGCCATCGCCGTCGATGTCGAAAATGTCGAGCGGCAGCAGTGCCGCCGCGCCGATGCCGATCAGGATCGAGCCGTCCAAGGGCGCACGGGTGAGCACCGTGCCGCGATTGTCGAGGAGCTCACCGAGCTTCAATTGATCGGCGGTGACGCTCTCGAGGTTGCCGCTCACGCCCGCCGTCACCCCCGTCACGTCCGTGCCGAAGACCGAGTTGTTGATGACGAGGGTCGCACCTGAATTTGCAAAGAGATCTGTGGCCGCCGTGGTGTTCTGCGCCACGACCGAGTTTTCGATGGTCAGCATGAGGGGGTCGTAGAAGATTATGGTCTCGAAGCTCGATGACGTGTTTCCAACAATTGTGCTGCTTTCAATGGAAAGCGTCGTGTTCACAGCATTGATAATTCCGGTGGTGGCAGTGTTGCCGGAAATCGTCGTATTGGTCAGAGACACGATCGCGCTACTCGCGTTTATGGCGCCGCCATAGGACGACTGATTGCCGGCGATTGTCGAATTCGCGATGCTGAGTTGACCGTAGCTATGTATCGCGCCACCTGTGGCTCCATCGGTGACAGCGGTTGAATCCTTGATTGTTGAATCGATGACGGTGAGATTGCCGAAATTTAAGATGGCGCCGCCAAATCCAGCATAGCCGCCCATTCCATTGCCATCGGTCAGCGTCAGGCTCAGCAGGTCCACGTCCGTGCCATTCCCGGAAATGCTCATGATGCGGCTGGCATCATTGCCTGAGATGGTGATGTCCGCTTTGTTGTCGCCGTTCTCGTCGCCGTCAATGATGACGTCATTGGTCAGCGCAAGCTCGCCCTGGGTGAGTGTGATGGTCTCGCCCGCCAGCTTCTTGTCGAAAGTGATCGTGTCCTGTGCCGTTCCGGCGTTGGCCAGGGCCACGGCTTCGCGAAGGGACAATACTCCATCATTGGCATCGACCACGTCATCCGCCGTCGTGACGATATAGGCCTCGCTCGCGTCGCCTACCGTCACCGCCACGGTCTGCACATCCGTGTCGCCGAACTGATCGGTGGTGGTGATCTCGACGTCATAGACGTTGTTGCCGCCCGTATCTCCGGGTGCTTCGAAGTCGGGCGCGGCGAGGAAGCTCAAGGCACCGGTGTTGGCATCGATACCGAACAGCGCGCCATCCGCCCCGCCGGAGACGGTAAAGGTGAAGCTGTCGCCTTCAGGATCGGTTGCCGCAACCATTCCCGCATCCACCGTGTTCTCGTCGAGAGACAGCGCGGTAGTGGCGATGTTGGCACCCTGGTTCACATACTCTGTCGCGCCCACATCCACCGTGCCGCGCTCGATGCGCGGATTGCCGTTGGCATCTTCCGTCAGACCCACGGGCAGCGCCGCATTGCTGCCGGCATCGAGCAGCAC
>JBKJQU010000290.1:0-4431 GCA_046594995.1 Aestuariivirga sp. | reverse complement strand
CACCAAGGGCGCGGTGGGGGAGCCGATTCCGGTATTCCGCTTGAGGGGCAAGTCGCCTGCAGTTGATGGCGGAACTGTAAAGTACGGTATCGCCGACACTGATTACTCCGGCAACGCCCGTGTCTCAGGATTGCGTCCGGATATTGGTGCATATGAATATGTTGCGGAATAGGCGGGCAGTAGCTTGACCATCGGCAGATCATCAGAACTCTCATCTGCACAAATGGAAAGTTTGCCATTCGATAAGATCGTCTATGGGTTTTACTGTGCAGGTATTGTCATGGTGGGCGGGGGATTCGTCCTCTATACCGGAGGTGGAGACCTGCGCGTTGCGCGAGATGCCGCAGCATCGTCTCTGGTATCACAACTCGTCCTTGGTCTTTTTTACATTACATCAAGTCTGCTACTTGTCAGTCATCAAGATTTCCGCAGGGTACTTAAAAGCGTGTGGCCAATTCTGTTATTGCCAGCGCTGGCAATACTTTCGTATTCCTGGTCGGCAGATCCCGATTTGACTGCGCGCCGCGCCATCGCATTTGCTGGCACTATATTCTTCGGGTTGTCACTTGGATGGGCATACCAGTTGCGTGACGGCTTGGTGCTTGTAGGAAGGACGCTGGCCATAGTGATGCTAGCCTGCGTATCTCTGACGATCATTGACCCGGCCATGGCAATCCATCAATCCTATGAAGCGATCCAGGCCGTACATGCGGGTTCGTGGCGTGGAATATTCGCTCATCGGAATACCCTGGGCCTGTGGAGCGCCACAACATTCATAATGTTGTTCACTATTGGCCGACGCGAGTTTGGCGGAACGATACCTTGGATCACGGGGCTAGGGCTTGCTACAACATGTCTCGTGATGTCTGGATCAAGCGCCGGTATTGCGCTAGTCGCACTGTGTCTCGGGGTCTACGTGCAGGTATCGGTGACACGGCGCCAACCTAAAAGCCTTCGAGGTGGAGTATTGCTGCTATGGTTGCTGCTTTTACTGCTTGTTGTGTTACTGTGGGGTGAGATCACCCGCTTGAGCCTGGATCTGCTTGGCCGGACAAGTGATCTTTCGGGCCGTACATATCTCTGGACATATCTGCTGGACCTTGTTCAGCCTGCCGAGTGGCCTTTGGGCCTTGGATACTTCTCGGGAACGGTTGCTCTCGATCAGCGAATCTCCTCTGCGACGCAGATTCGCAACGTCAACGCGCATAACGGCTTTCTGGAAGCATTTGTGTATTTTGGATGGCTGGGCCTGATTGTGGCCCTGAGCTTGATATCCTGGGTTTTTTATTACACTGGCCGGCTTGCCTTTGGGACCTGGATTCAAAATGACCACTTCGCGGTGCTGCCTCTTGTGCTGACTCTGCTTGTCGGTGCTCACAACATTGTGGAAAGCACGCTTGTTTCTGCCAACAACCTCGACAATGTTGTTCTCTCGGCCGTCGTTGCGATGACAGCAAGGGCAATGCAATCGCCCTTGCAAGCATGAATGCCGATTACCACCCGCATTCTTCGCGCACTGTCGTAATGGCATTATCAATATTGCGGACATCAAATGAGGCAATGATGGGAGCTTCGGAGAATGGCGTCATCTTCACTACAAGTTTCGTTCCTCCCGACAATTCCCTGATAAAAGGTATTGCCGTGTCACCTGACCAAAGTCCGAGAGAGCGATTGTCTTCTCCGGAGACCATCGGAATAGTGTTCTGCACTGAATCATCGACTTGATAGGTGACGTCTCCATATGATTCATAGGTACTCGACGTCATGTAGCAGCCAGTTTTGAAGGAAATGGAGGTGACATTGTCCAAGCATTGGATCTGGAGCTGAACGGGGCTCCCTTTGTTCCATCGGCATTGAACTTCATTGATGGAACCGATCGCCACACTCTGGTTCATTCTGTCCGTCAGGCGAGATGGTCTCGAGTTTATCGACCACTTTGTGGATGAGTCGGGCGCACTTTTGATCTGCGGCAGGAAGTGAGTGTCATAGCATTTTAGTCGTTCTGAGCTATTGGCAATTGCTGAACAATCAAGCTGTGATGCCGATGCGGGCAACCAAATCGATGCGAACATACCTGTGAAAGCAACGGTCTTAAATAGCTTTTGGCTTTGTACAATCGTGACCAACGGCTTGCTCCAATCTACCGTTTAGTTATCTTAGGCAGAGCGCTGGATTCAACGATTGTCACTTCCAAGAGGTCACCCGGACGTATTTCGCTTGTGGATATCACTGGCTCAAGTTCTCTGCCGCCTTGCCGTAGCAGCCTGAACTCCGGGATAGCCTGTGACTCACTGTATTGCACATTCTGCAAAAACTGATCTGCGGTCTCAAAACTAAGTGTGCTCTCTATGATCTGCCTTTCGCTTTCTGCAAGCGTTTCGGTCAATTCCTGCAGACGAGACTCCCTTTGTGCGGCAATTCCATTCCGTGCAGCTTCTACACCAATTTTGGCACGACTGACGCTCGCCATTACGGAAGCCTTTGTTGTCTCGAGGGTGGTCGATCTCTGGTCCAATTCAAAAACACGAACCTGTTGACCAGGAACACGGCGAAGGCGGGTCGCCTCTTTCTCGACTTGCTTCTGTTGTTGTAGCATCGTGTTATACTGGTCCATGTATGAAGCTATCTCTGCTTCACCGAGTCTTATCTGGTCGGACAAGAGACGCTCTTTGAGATTGTTCTGCTTCAATCGTTTATCGAGAAGAACAGCTTGTTCCGTGAATAGGGCATCCATCCGTTCCTTGGCCACAGGCATCGAAGCGACAGTGTTCTGCAACTCTTCTTCGCCATCGCGTTCTGCAATCACTCTTGCGCGTGTTGCGAGTGCTTCCGCCAAGACATCAGCTGCTTGGTCACGCCGTTCTTTCTCTCGAAGAACATCAAGCCTTAACCGCGCATCGTTTGCAATCAGCTTTTCCATTCCACCGCTCGCGGCAATGGCTTGTAGAACTGTCATTCCGTTTCGATAGGGGTAGGCGCCGGGTGAGGTAACCGCTCCAAGTACGTAGAAGGGCGCACGTTGAGTGAACTCAATTGTAATGCTCATGGGCGCACCAAGGCGATTCTCCCATTCCTTCGCGATTTCGGTCTCGAGTTGACGAAGCGAACGATTCTTGAGACTTACGATACCAATTAATGGCAATGAAAGTAGAGGGCCTGGTTGAACGCTGTAAAGGGCGGTAAGGTCCTCGCGCCCGTATGCCGTAATTTTGAGAATATCACCGTCGGAAAATGATTCAGGTTTCTGCTCCGGATTCATCGCTGGCTGAGTTTGGGGCGCTGGTTGCTGACCTTCCGCATTCGCGGGCAAGCCCAAGCCGACTGGAGCAAACAGAGTGGTCGCTAAAATCGCAGTAAGCACCAGAAACCGCACTTCCAGAGGATCCGATTGGGCCATCAGAAAGCACTCCGATCAAACAACACTATGTTGGCCGTTTTTAATATGATCCTCAGGTCCAGCCAAAATGACCATTGCCTGATGTAACGTATATCAGCATCGACACGTCCTAGAAGGGACTCAATGGCTGCTGTCTCGCCCCGCCAGCCTTCGCATTGTGCCAGCCCGGTTATTCCAGGTTTCATCAATTGGCGCTCGCTATAATGCTGCAGGAGGGAACTGAACTGCTCATCATGTAAGATTGCGTGCGGCCGTGGACCTACTATTGACATGTCGCCGCGCAAGACATTCCAGAGTTGTGGGAGTTCATCAATACTTGTCTTCCTAAGAATAGCCCCCAGTCTGGTCACCCGAGGGTCTTGTCTGCGGACCTGAAGTACATCCGTGCCATCTTCGACGACAGACATCGTACGGAATTTTAAAATAGTGAATGGCTCTCCATGAAGTCCCCCACGTTTCTGGCGAAAGATGATCGGGCGACCGGACTCCAGCCAGATTGCCAGGCAGATGAGCAACAAAAAAGGCAACAGTACTGTCAGTGCGATAAAGCTTACTGAAACGTCAAAACTGCGCTTCGCAACGAGTTGCCGCTGCGACATGGGCATGTCATGCCAGAAAAGACCCTGCTGCTTGATTGCTGAATCGTCTGGGAGATCTGATTGGCGTTTCGGATTCCACGCAGCGTAATCATACATGAATAAACTCAATCTTTGAGTAAAGGCATTAATGCCTTGGTGCAAATGTAGTCTTCGTTTTAAAGTTCCGCATACAGGCGAAGATGTCGGATTGTCCCTTTCCCTTCATCCTTTGAATGATGCCTTCTGTTCCAAATCTAGAAGTATTGCGTGCGTGATGCTTACTTAAAGTAAGGTAATGAGCTAGCTGTGGGCGGAATCGGCGGAGAGTGCGATCGCATTGGCTCTTTTGCGAAAGCAGGAGAAAGGTTGGAATAGCTAGAGTACCATCAGGCTCACCACGACATCGAAATTGTGCTTGAATCCATTTGATCGGTTTTGGAACTCTTCGCATCCTTG
>JBKJQU010000204.1:0-8567 GCA_046594995.1 Aestuariivirga sp. | reverse complement strand
GGATCGGTCGGCGCCGGCTTGCCTGCCTTGATGTCGTTCAACGCCATCATGGTCTTGTAGCCCATTTCGAACGGGCGCTGGCCGACCTGGCCGGCGGAATAGCCTTCCTTCATCTGGTCGATCTGTACCGGCAGGGTGTCGGCGACCACCAGGGCCAGCGACTTGTCGGCAATCTTCGACTTGTACTTCTCCACCGCGGCGCGGTTGGCGTCGGGGATGAACTGCGGGAAGCCGCCGGTCGGCACGAAGGCGTCGACCGTCGGGTTCTTCGCCATGAAGTCTTCGAACTGCTGCACCGAGCGCGGGAAGTCGTCGTCGGTATAGAGCGGGCAGCCTTCGGCCTCGGTCCAGCCGCCATCACCCTTCAGCGCGTCGCCCGGCGAGGCGGCCGACTGCTTGCCGGAGAGCTCGTCACGGATGCCCTGCATGCGCTCGTTGTGGTTGGCCGCCGCAGCGCCGCCGGACTGGATGCACACTGTGCCGCCGTTGGGCTTGATGGCCTTGATCAGCTTCGCGAGGTTCGTGCCGATCTCGTAGTTATGCGTGCCGATATAGGCGACGCGGAGATCCTTGTTCTCGGGCAGCAGGTCCGAGTCCCAGGTGAGAACGGGGATGCCTGCTTCCTTGGCAGCCTGAAGGGCGACCGCCATGGCTGCGGCGTTCGACGGCGACACGGCAATACCGTCCACCTTCTTGGCCACGAGATCCTGCACGATCGTCACCTGCTCGTCACCGCCGCCATGCTCGCCGGGGCCGATATACATGCATTCGAACGCGCCGTTCGATTCGGCTTCGGCCTTCTTGCAGCCGTCGCGCGCCTGGTCGAAGAACGGGTTGTTCATGTTCTTCGGCACCAGCGCGAAGGTGAACTTCGCTTCGGCACCGGTAACGGCGACTGTCAGTGCGCCGAATGCAAGGACCGTGCTCATCAGTAGTTTCTTCATTGTGTCTTCTCCTCCTCGTTGATTTTCGCTGTTTTCCCGGCAGTGAAACCGGTTTTCTAGCGGCGCTTCTTCGGGAACATGCGCTCCACCGTTGCGGTAATGAGTGACTTTCCGCCGGATTGCATGCCGAGAAGAACCGCGAGAATGATGAAGGCGCCGACGAATGCGCCCTGCCAGTTGGAATCGATACCCGCCATCAGCAATGCATTGCGGATGACTTCCAGAAATGCCGCTCCGATTATGGCGCCAAACGCGGTGCCGGCACCGCCCATGAGATTGGCTCCGCCGATGACCGTAGCCGCAATGACGCGCAGTTCATAGCCCTGCCCCATCGCATTGATGGCCGAGCCGTTGTAACCAAGCAGCAAAAGCGAGGCGACGGCCGCCGTGAAGGCCGAGAACACATAGGCGTTGAACTTGATCCAGTCGACCGGGACGCCGGTCAAGCGCGCGGCATTCTCGTTGCCGCCGATGGCCATCAGATGACGGCCCCAGGGCTTGAAGTTGAAATAATATCCAACGACCAGCGCCATCACGATCATCACCCAGAAGTGCGACGAGAATTGCGGGATCCAGTCAGGAACCCAATCGCCCGGTACCTGATGCGGAAATTTTGCCTGCCCGATGGCCTTCACGATCGGCGCGTCCGGCCCGAACTTGTAGAGCATCTGGTTCTGCGAGAACACCACGGCAAGCGAGCGTGCGATGGCCAGCATGCCAAGCGTCACGACGAAAGACGGCATGCCAACGTATGCGACGAAGAAGCCATTGAAGGCGCCGCACAGCACTCCGGTGAAGAGCCCCATGAACACCGCGACATACCAGGGATATTCCCATGTCAGGAACAGGCCCGCGACGATGGTGACGAGACCCATGATGGAACCCACCGACAGATCGATGCCGCCGGTGATGATGACCACCGTCATGCCCAGAGCCATGATGCCAAAGGGCGCAAAGTTGCGTGTGACGTTCGCAACGTTATCGACCGTGCCGAAGCTTGGCTCGAGGGCCGACATGTAGATGACCAGCACGATGAGCGCGACCAGCACCCAGAAGGGCTGGCTGGCAATGATGCGCTGCCAGAGCGTCTGCTCCTTGATCTTGAAGACATCGCCCATGGCGGCGTGCCCGGTTTCCTTTGGAGTAGTGGTGCTAGGCTGCAAGGATCGCCCCCGTGATCAGTCCGGTGATTTCTTCAGGAGAGGTTTTCGCGGTGATCTTGTCGGCAACCTTCGTGCCGCGGCGGAGCACGATGATCCTGTCGCAGACGGCGAACACGTCCGGCATGCGGTGGCTGATGAGGATGACGGCAACGCCCTGGGCCTTGAGCCGGCGAATCAGTTCGAGTACTTCCGCCACCTGCCGCACAGAGATTGCGGCCGTGGGCTCGTCCATCAGGACGAGCTGTGCATTGGAAAGCCGCGTTCGCGCGATGGCCACCGCCTGCCGCTGACCGCCAGACATCTTCCGCACCAGATCCTGCGGCCGGGTTTCGGATTTCAATTCCGCGAAGAGTTCGCCCGAGCGGTCGATCATCGCCTGCTTGTCCAGGACGCGGAACGGCCAGACGCCCTTCATGAGTTCGCGGCCGAGGAAGACGTTCTGCGCAGCGGTCAGATTATCGGCAATTGCCAGGTCCTGGTAGACGACCTCGATGCCCTTGGCGCGCGCCTCGATGGGCTTGTGAAAGTGGCAGACTTCATCATTGACCGCGACTTCGCCGCCGGTTGGCGGGAAATTTCCGGCAATAAGCTTGACCATGGTGGATTTGCCAGCGCCATTATCGCCCATGAGGCCCACGACCTCGCCGGGCGCGATGGAAAAGCTGACGTCCGTCAGCGCGCGGATTGCACCAAAGCTCTTGGACACATTGCGCACGTCAAGCATTGCCACGTCGACGTCTCCCTTCGGCCGGCAAAGCTCTGATGGCCCCTTCCGGTCTCGCAACGGAAATTGTTACAGTAACCATTATGACAAGGCTACTTGCAGAACGCCCCGAATGGCAACTGTAATCGTCTGCCGTGGCGAACGTCAGAAACAGTAGTATTGCACCAGGGCTGGCGCAAGAAGATGTTAACGCAAGGTGATGTTGCCTCGACGCAAGGATTTCGTTAACCATACGTTGTGAAGCCGGTTTGGAACTGGCTGGTGTAAATCGCGTTCCAATACGGCTTCCCAGGAGATCATTCATGCCCGCACCCAGTTTCTCGATGATCGAGCGCGTCGCGCGTGCGATTGCCGGAACCATGGGTAGCGGCGACTGGCGGCCCTATGTCGAGGCGGCCCGCGCTGCCGTGACGGCGATGCGCGAACCGACCGTGGAAATGCTGGATGCGGCCCTGCCGGACATGCCGGACTGGGGCTACCTTTCCGATGACTGGCGCACGATGATCGACCATATTGCGGGAGAACGCGTGTTTCCCACTGCCTTCAACTCCTGAGCGCTATTTCTTTTTCACGCCGTTGACCGTCATCATCACGTCGATGAGGCGCGGGATGAAACGGTCGCCATAGCCCATGTTGTCCGCCATGACCGTGATCTGGTGTGCGGTTTCGGCAAGGAACGATGCCACCGGTAATTGTTCCGTCATGTTTGTGTAATAGCGGAGATCCTTTCGCGCATTCTTGATGGCGAACTGGGCAGCGCTGTCATCGTCGGACAATGGAACATTGATAAGCCGCCCGAACATAACGGAGGCCGCCCCGCCCGCCATCACGATATCCTTCAGCGCCTGCATGTCGACGCCGGCCTTGGCCGCCACCGTGATCGCTTCGGCCGCCACGGCGGCGTGCGCAATCGACAGGAAGTTGTTGATGAGCTTCAATTGGTGCGCGGAGCCTACCGCGCCCGCATGGACGATGGTATCTGCGAAGCACTGCAGCACCGGGCGAATGCGCGCGATCACATCGTCGGGGCCGCCCGTCATCAGGCCGAGCTTTCCGGCGGCAGCTTCCTTCGGTGTGCGTGTCATCGGCGTATCGACGAAGTGGCCGCCCTTGGCCTCGACGTCAGCGGCGATCCTGATGGTCGAAGCCGGTTCCGCCGTCGAGCAATCGGCGATGACGAACCCCTCGCGCACAGCACCCATCAGGCCATATTCGCCATAGACCAATTGCTCGATCTGCGGCGTGCCGGTGACGCAGAGGATGACCAAGTCGCTGTCCTTGGCAATGGCGAGCGGAGTGTTGCGTTCGGTGGCGCCTTTAGAGATCAGGTCGTCCACCGGCGCGCGATTGCGGTGCGCCATGACGGTGAGATCATAGCCCTTTTCAAGAATGTTCTTGCCGATGCCGTGCCCCATGAGGCCCACGCCGATGAGGCCCACGCGCTTGATGGTCATGTTCCGTCTCCCATTGAAATGAACTGATGCAGTCTATCCTGCTCCAGAATGTGGAGCCTGTCTTCCGTCTTCTTCTTGAAGCCCAGCCGCGCATAGAAGCGTTCGGCACCTGTGTTGGTCTCGTCCACTTCAAGCTTGATGAAGCTGGCACCCTTTGCGGTGGCGCGCCTGGCGGATAATCTCAGAAGCATCTGGCCCACGTTGCGGCCCCGGGCTTGCGGGGCGATGAAGAGATCGACGATATAGAGCCCGCGCGCGCCGCGCCAGGTCGAGAAGGTCATCAGGCCAAGGCAGGCACCAATGAGTATGCCGCTGTCTTCGGCCACGACGACGTCGATCAGGTCCCGCGCATTCAGCAACACTTCGCCTGTCAGCTTCGGCACGAAGTCCGTTCCGATGTGCTTGGCAAGGCCCCGCACCATCTGGGCGACGGCATCGGCTTCATCTTCCCGCATCTCGCGGATGACGAGGCTCATCGCTGCATGCCTTCGAACAGCGATGCGAGATTGGCGCCAAGGTTTTCGGAAGGATAACCGCCCTCCTGCACCACCAGCATCGGCAGCTTCAATGCGGCAATCAGTCTGCCGATCACCGCGAACTCCGGCGTGGCGATGGCAAAGCCCTTGAAGGGATCATCCACCGCGATATCGAGACCTGCCGCCAGCACAAGAACATCTGGCGCGAAATCCTTCACGCGCTGCAGCGCCGTCTCAAGCGCCATGCAATAGGGCTTGATCGTTGTGCCGCGTTCCAGCGGCAGGTTGAAGTTGAAACCTTCGCCGGCGCCCCGGCCCCGCTCTTCCGCATAGCCCCAGAAGAACGGGTAGAACCGTTTCGGATGCGCGTGAATCGAGACGGTGAGCACATCCGCGCGGTCATAGAAGATCGCTTCCGTGCCGTTGCCGTGGTGAACGTCGATATCGAGAATGGCGGTGCGTTTGCTTGCCCGCGTGAGAAGTTCTGCGGCAATCGCGGCATTGTTGAAGTAGCAGAAACCCGCCGCCATGTCGGAACCCGAATGATGGCCAGGCGGGCGGCAGAGGGAATAGACAAGCGGCTCGCCGTTCAAAACCAGGTTCGCACCATGCGCGGCGGTGGCCGCACTTGCCCTTGCGGCGTCCCACGTCTGCGAGGTGATGGGGCAGGATCCGTCGCCCAGATGATAGCCGCACTGACCAGCGACACTGTCGGGATAGCCCACCGGCGGCAGGGATGCGCGGCCGAGTGCGAAGACATTTGCGGAAGGCGTTTCGGCGGCATCGGGAATGCGGCGCCACCTTTCCCATAATGTCGAGAGAAACTGGATGTAGCGGCGGTCATGGACAAGGGCCAGCGTATCGCCATAAATTTCAGGCGGCGTAACGATCGGTCCACCGATAACCCGCACCCCTTCCAGCAGCATGTCGATCCGCTCCGGAATTTCCGGAATAGGCTTCGGCTTCCCCGAGACGATGAATTCCCGGGGCGCATGGGTGCGTTGCGTTTCGTCGAAGACGGTGATCACTGGTTTGGCGTGCCTCTTGATCCTCTGCTATTAGCTTGAGGAGATCTCAATTCCAACCAAGGCGAAAACAGCTCATGTCCTCTGCCGCAGGTCTTCCCAAGCATATTCATTCAACCGGCGATCTTCCGAAAGTAGCCTGGGCGAAGGGCAGCTATGTCTATGACGCCAACGGCAAGCAGTATATCGACGGTTCCGGCGGCCCCGCCGTCTATTGCATCGGCCATTCCAATCCGGAAGTGAATGGCGCAATCAAGGACCAGCTCGACCGGATCGCCCACGGCTACCGCTATAATTTCTCCTCCGATGCGCTGGAGGAATTGACCGACATCATCAAGCGCCGCTGCGGCGGCACGCTCAATCACATGGTCTATGTAACGGGTGGTTCGGAAGCCGTCGAATCCTGCCTCAAGCTGGCGCTGCAATATCATGCAGCGCGAGGCGAGATGAGTCGCAGGCGTTTCATCGCGCGCGAACGCTCCTGGCATGGCAATACGATAGGAGCCTTGTCGGTCTCGGGCTTCCTCGAGCGGAAGCGCGCCTTCGAAGGCTCGCTGCTCGATGTCTCCCGGCTTTCTCCCGTCAATGCCTATCGGCCCGTTGCGGGTGCTACGCCTGAGACCGTGGGTGAAGCCTGCGCACAGGAACTGGAAGACGAAATCCTTCGCTTGGGCGCAGAAAAGATCTGCGCCTTCATCTTCGAACCCGTCGTGGGTGCAGCCGGTGGCTGCGTCCCGGCACCTGCGGGCTATGCGAAGCGTGTGCGCGAGATTTGCGACAAGTATGGCGTGCTGATGATCTCGGACGAGGTGATGTGCGGTGCGGGACGTGCGGGCACTTGGCGCGCACTCGAAACCGATGGCGTGGAGCCTGACATCATGTCGGTGGCAAAGGGCTTGGCCGCCGGCTACCTGCCGCTGGGTGCTGCGGTCTACAGCGACAGAATTGCCGATGCGATTCACGGCATTCACGGCGCGCCGATGACGGGCCACACCTTCACCGGCCACACGGCCTGCTGTGCCGCGGGCGTCGCGGTGCAAAAGATTGTGGAACGCGACAAGCTGGTGGAGCGCGTGAGAGCGATGGAAGGTCCGTTCCGTACCATGCTCTCGGACGCGATGAAGGACATCGAGGCCGTGGGCGACATTCGCGGCCGTGGGTTTTTCCAGGCGATCGAGATCGTTTCCGACCGCAGGACGAAGAAGCCCTTCGACGGCGAAAAGAAGCTGTTCATGAAGATCCGCGCCCAAGCCTTCGAGAACGGACTCATCTGTTATCCGGTGGGCGGCAACGTCGACGGCATCAACGGCGACGTCGTGATCCTGGCACCACCCTATAACGTGACGGATGCCGAGCTGACCGAGATCGTCGACAAGACCTCCTCTTCAATCCGCCAAGTGCTGAAAGCCGAGGGTTTGGCCTGACGTCCTCGCCCGCTCAGCGGGAGAAGACGTTGTCAGTACCAGTCGCCGCGCTCCGAATCCTTGTGCATGAGGGCGGGCGTGCGGTGCATGAAGGCATCGGAATGGACGATGGTCATGCCGTTCTCGATGAAGACGGCCGCATACATCGGCGGCTCGTCGGAATAGATCGTCTCGACCGAGCCGCTCACCAGCGGCAGCTGATGGCTGAGGCCCGGCAATGCCGAGAAGGCAATGCCGCGCCATTGCCCGCTGATGGTGCGGTGCGCGTGGCCGAAGAAGATATGGCGGATGTCATGGCCTTTCAGCAGGCCCGCGAAGTCTTCAGCATCGTCAAGCTTGATCAGGTCCATCAGGTCATGCCCGATGTCGAAGGGCGGATGATGCATGAAAAGATAGACAGGTTTTCCCTGCGCCTTTTCGAGCTCGGCGGTGAGCCAGGCGCGGCGCGGGGCATCATAGAGGCCGGCGGAGGACGGCGGCCCTTTCAGCGTATCGAGGAACAGGAACGTGCTGCCATCGCGCGTGATCACCTTCTGCACATGGCCGGATGATGCCGCGCCGCCGAAGGCTTTCAAATAGGCCGCGCGGTCATCATGATTGCCGAGCATCAGGTGGGTTTCGATGGGAAAGCTTTTCAGCCGCTGGTGCAGCGCCTCATAGGCCTCCGGCGCACCTCGCTCGGTCAAGTCGCCCGTCACCGCGCAGAAGGCGGCATCGCCATGATAGGTGACGATGTCGGCAAGGCAGGCATCGAGCCGTGCGAAGGGATCGAAGCCCCAGAGCATTTCGCCGGGTGGCACGAGATGGATGTCGGTGATGTGGATGAACTTCATGAGGGTGCGCCCGTGTCCTTCCGGAGTCTTGAACCGCGCAGCAGGCCTGCCGCGTCGGCGATGGGAAAGCCCGCCGAAACGACGAGCGCGTTGATGCGGTTCAGGTCGCGGATCATGTCGACATAGAGCGCGCTGCGGCGCAAGGCTCCGCCCTTGGCCCGCGAGCCGAGCTTGAAATGCGCATCCAGCACTTCGTTCTGCAATTCACGGAAGGCATCCTTCTGCGAGATGAGGCGCTTGGCGCCCTCGACATCACCCGATGACAAGACGCCTGTCGCCAGCCGCAAATTCTCGTGGATGATGAGGCAGAGGTTGTCGAAGGAGGCTTGTTCTTCCAGAGTGAAGGAGATGCTCTCGCGCGCCTTGCTCTCGATCCTGTCCGCAAGGTTGAGCTGGATCACGTCGCCCGCATGTTCGAGATTGCTGATATAGAGAATGAGCTCGAGTGCACGCCGCGATTCTTCCGGCGTCAATTGCTGCTGTGCCAGGTCCGAGAGGTAGCTCTGGAGCTTGGTCTGGTAGAC
>JBKJQU010000146.1:0-24653 GCA_046594995.1 Aestuariivirga sp. | reverse complement strand
ACAAAACTTCCGCGCTGCGGAAAAATATCGATGAGTCCGTCCTCGACCAACCGCGTCAGGGCAATGCGCACAGGCGAGCGCGAAACCCCGAAGAGGCCGCAAACCCGGTTTTCACTCATCGCTTCGGCGGGGCGGAATTTTCCCGAAATGATGTTGTCGCGCAACGCCTTGTATATTTGGCTGGCCGCAGGCAAGCGGCGATCCAGCAGCCGGACCACGGGGTGGTTCCGGTCGCTCCGGGTCTGGGGCGTTGGCGAGGTGGATGACGTGATGCTCATTCGGGCTTGCATGCGATTTACTTGTATACTAGTATGCAGTGAGGCCGCACAAAGATCAATTCAATTCTTCGGCCGTTGCATGGGAGACAGATCATGACCACATTCGCTAGAATCGCCGCCGCCGTGCTCTTGGGTTCCGCCCTCGGCGGTTCCGCGTGGGCCGAGACCGACACCAAGGTCGCGCTCGTACCGGGCGGCCCGCACCCCTATTTTTCCGCCTGGGAACAGGCCGGCAAGGATGCCATGAAGGACTTCAATCTTGGTGCCGGAGACTATCGCGTGCCGCAAAAATGGGAGCTTTCACAGCAGAGCCAATTGCTCGAAAGCCTGTTGACGCAAGGCTATAATTCCTTCCTGATCTTCCCCGGAGACGCGGTCGGCACCAACAGCGTCGTCTCCGAGATCGCCGAAAACGGCGGCGCCGCCATCGCAACTGCTGGTTGCCTCAAAGATCCGACTCCCGCTTTGTTCTGCATGGGAACCGACACGGGCAATTCCGCCTATCTCGGCACCAAGGAACTGATCAAGGCGATGGGCGGCAAGGGCCGGATCGCGCATTTCACCGGCTTCCTTGTCGATCCTAATACACAGCTTCGCATCGATGCCGTCCAGAAGGCCGCCGACGAAACCAACGGCGCCGTTCAAGTGGTCCAGGTCATCGCCGATATCGATGCGCCGCAGCCCGCCGAAGAGAAGATCAACGCCTATCTCGCCGCCCATGCCGCCGAGACCGACGGCATCGTGACGAGCGCCTGGGTGCCTGCGGTGACGGCGGCCAACTCGCTCCGCAAGATCGGCGACAAGCGCATCAAGATGGTCGGCATCGATCACGACGAAGTGGTGCTCGCCGCGATCAAGGATGGCTTCGTCAACGGTACGATGCTGCAGAACCCCTACGGCCAGGGCTATCTCGGCTCCTACGTGCTGGACAAGCTGCGCCATCGCTGCACGCTGAAGGCCGACGCGCCGTGGAAGTCGAATGCTCTCACCGCGAAGTTTGTTGATTCCGGGACGGTGTTCGTGGACGCCTCGTCTGCCGACACCTATGTCGATGCCATGCGCGGCATCACGAAGGACATCCTGGCGAACTTCGAAAAGGACTACATGACCTGCCAGTAAAGGCAGCAAGTACGACTGCACCTTCTCCCCTCGCGGGAGAAGGTGGCTCGCGCTGACAGCGCGAACCGGATGAGGGGATGCGCCAGCAACAAGTCTTTGCGAAATTGCTTTCGCTGATACGTCCCCTCATCCGGCGCGTTGCGCCACCTTCTCCCGCAAGGGGAGAAGGCAGAGGATTTGAATGACCGACGCCATTACCCGAGATACACCCTTGCGCGATGACTTCATGCCGGCCCGGCAGCGCGGTTCTGCGCTCATGCGGCTTGCGCTCAGCAACGAGCTTGGCCTTGCGGTGCTGATCTTCATCGCCTTTGGCGCCTTCGCGATAACGCTCCCCGGCTTTACATCGCCCTTCAGCCTTTTCACCATTGGCCGCCAGATCGGCATCGACACGATGATCGGCCTCGCCATGATGGCGGTGATCGTCACGAGCGGACTCGATCTGTCAGTCGGCGCCATTGGCGTCTGCGCTGCGATGGTCTTCGGCTTCCTTGCGCAAAAAATGGGAATTCCGCTTCCCCTCGCCATTCCCGGCGCAATCCTCTTCGGCGCGGGCCTGGGGCTCATCAATGGCTATGCGGTGGTGCGCTCGGGCGTCCACAGCTTCATCATCACGCTCGCCTCCATGAGCATTTTCTTCGGCGTCATGATCTTCCTTACCCAGGCGCAATCCTTCAATGAATTGCCAGCTTCGGTGCAGGCGCTGGGCAAGCTGCGTGTGGGCGGCATGGTGTCGGTGCTTCTGTTGATCACGCTCGTCATGTGCGCCGCCTTGAGCATCTTTTACCGTTTCACGGTACTGGGCCGCCAGATGCTGGCTGCCGGAGCCAATGCCCGCGCCGCTGAACTCTCCGGCATTCGCACGGGCCGGGTCGCTATTTCTTGTCATATGCTCACGGGCGCTCTTGCCGCCTTCGCTGGCCTCATGCTCACTGCGCGCACCGGTGCTGCCGTTCCTTCCATGGCGGGCCACTTAGGGCAAGACTGGCTGCTCCCCGCCTTCCTCGCACCCGTGCTCGGCGGAACATTGCTGTCGGGCGGCCGCGTCTCCGTGATCGGCACATTATTGGGTGCCGCCTTCGTTACGGTCATGACGAGCGGACTGCTCCTCATGCGCGTCGGCGAGTTCTGGATCCTCGCCTGCCTCGGCCTCATGCTGCTTCTGGCGGTACTCGCGGACAGGTTCCGCCAGCAGGTGTTGCGCGCGCGGGGAATGATCTGATGGCGTTGTCCTTCACGAAGATTTTCGACAATGACTGGGTCGGCCCCGGCCTCGTCAGCCTCGCCGCCATCATCGGAATCTCGATTTTCCAGCCGAGCTTCCTGTCACCCTTCAATATCTTCGTGCTGCTCTCTGCCATCTCGGTCAACATGGTCATCGCACTGGGCCAACTCGTCATCATCGCCATCGGCCAGATGAACCTCGCGCTCGGCGCCTTTGGCGGCCTCGTCGCGATCTGTTTCGTCGCCGTGATGGAACTCTATGGCGTGCCGCCGATCCTCGCGACCATGATCGGTCTCGCCATCGGTACGCTGGCCGGAGGACTTTCGGGCTTCGTCATCGCCCGCACCGGCATTTCGGCCTTCATCATCACGCTCGCTGGCCTGCAGATCTTCAAGGGCATCAACCTTGGCATCACTGAAGCGCAGCCCTTCTATGGTGTGCCGCAGAGCGTCAAGGACTTCGGCAACCTCTCGATGTTGGGCCCGATCCCATGGCTGGTGGTGCCGATGATCATTGCCAGCCTCGGCATGTGGTATCTCTTCGCAAGACTCCGCATCGGGCGCTATATCCTGGCCATTGGCGGCAACCGCACGGCGGCCGAACTCTCCGGAATCAACGTTACCGCGACCGTCATCTGGGCACACGCCGTTTCGGGCCTTCTCGCAGCAATTGCCGGCATGATGCTTGTTGCGCGCCTGCAGATCGGCCAGCCAACGATCGGCGACGACTGGCTGATTTCCTCCTTTGCGGCGCCCGTCATCGGCGGGGCCGTTCTGGCGGGCGGCCACGTAAGCGTCGCCGGCACCTTCTTCGGCGTAATCATCATCGCCATCATCACGCAGGCACTCGTGCTCTTCGCGATCGATCCCTTCGTGGTGCAGATCGTGCTGGGCGGGCTGATTCTCTGGGCCGTCGGCATCAACCGCCTGCGCGAGCTTCGCGTCGCCAAGCTCAACGCCAGGGAAGCGTGAGATGACGGCGCTTCACGTTGCCCATGTCTCGAAATCATTTCCCGGCGTGAACGCGCTGGAAGATGTGTCGATGACGCTGAAGCCCGGCTCTGTCCACGCGCTGCTGGGTGAGAATGGTGCCGGGAAATCCACCCTCATCAAGATCATGACCGGAATTCACAAGGCGGATTCAGGCGAGATCATCATGGATGGAAAGCCCGTGCGCTTTGCGAACCCGCGCCAGGCCGCGGCAGGTGGCCTCGGCGTGGTACACCAGGAACGCAATCTGGTGTCGCGCTTTTCCATTGCCGAAAACATCATGCTCGACCGGCTCGGAAATAACTCGCTCTCATCGGTAAACTACGCAGCAATTGCAGATGAAGCATCACGCTGGCTGAAGCAGCTCGACCTCGAGATCAACCCGATGACGCCCGTCTCGCGCCTCAGCGTGGCGCAGATGCAGCTTGTCGAGATCGGCAAGGCGCTGTCGCTACAATCGCGCGTGCTGCTGCTCGATGAACCCACTGCCTCGCTCACGCCAAATGAGGCGCAGGTATTGTTCAAGATTCTCCGCCGGCTGCGCGATGATGGCGTGGCGATTGGCTTCGTCAGCCACAAGCTCGAGGAGGTCTTCGACATTTGCGACACCGTCACCGTACTGCGCGATGGCCGCAACGCCTGCGACAGCGTCGCGCTGAAAGCACTGAACCGTCAGGACGTGGTGCAGATGATGATCGGCCGTGCCGAGCGCATCTCGAAGCGCGCTCCTCGAGCCAAGACGACCTCCGCACCCTACTTCGAGTTGAAGAACTATTCCTCGGCAGCGGGCCATCAGGGCGTTTCCCTCACCGTCCGCCCCGGAGAAATTCTTGGCCTCTATGGCCTCGTCGGTGCGGGCCGCAGCGAACTGGCCAAGGCCGTGCTGGGACTCTCGGCCCAGACTGGCGGCGAAATCAGTGTTGCAGGACGCCCTGTGAAGATCGGCTCCGTTGCCGAAGCCCTCGATCTTGGCATCGGCTATGTGAGTGAGGACCGGAAGGCAGAGGGCCTCATCCTGCTGCATTCGGTTCTCGCCAACGCCGGAATCACCGTATGGCGCAAGCTCGCCACGAAGCTGGGCTTCCTGCGCGACACCACAATTGCATCGCGCGTCGGCCCGATCCTGAAGAAGCTCGAAGTCAAGACGCCCTCGCTCGACCAGACCATCGGCAATCTTTCAGGCGGTAACCAGCAGAAGGTGTCCGTCGCGAAATGGATCGCAGCGGGGGTCAAGCTCCTGATCATCGACGAGCCTTCCGTCGGTATCGACATCAAGACCAAGGCCTATCTGCACGACCTCATCCACGAACTGGCTGAAAGCGGCACGGCTATCCTCCTGATCACGTCGGACCTCACCGAAATGGTGGACGTGGCAGATCGCGTGGCGGTGATGGACGGCTACCAGATCAGGGGCGACGTCGAAAACGACCGTAACTATGAGCGCGTGAGCACCGCCATCATGGGCTTCATCCACGGACGAAAGGCAGCATGATGGAAAGGTTGTCACGCGCCACCTGCAGCACACTGGGCTATGACCCGGATAAGCTGGACATCGGCATTGTGCATCTGGGTGTCGGCGCCTTCCACCGTGCCCATCAGGCCGACTACACGGACGAGGCGATCCGCAACGGCGATCTGCGCTGGGGTATATTGGGCGCTAGTCTCCGTGCAGCTGACACACGCGATGCGCTTGAACCTCAGGACTTCCTTTATACTCTTGCCGAGAGCGACGAGGCAGGCGAACGCTTCCGTGTGATCGCTGCCCTGCGCGACGTGCTGGTAGCGCCAGAAAGCCCTGCCACCCTCATCCGCGCCATGTGCAGGCCAAGCGTAAAGATCGTGTCGCTCACCGTCACCGAAAAAGGCTATTGCCACGATCCCGCAACGGGTGAGTTGAACGAGTTGCATCCTGATATCATTCACGACCTCGCGCACCCGGATTTTCCAAAGTCCGCACCGGGTTTCCTTGTGGCGGCTCTGCGCGAGCGCCGCGTCTACGGCCTGGCCCCTTTCACCGTACTCTGCTGCGACAATCTCCCCGCCAATGGCCGCGCCGTCGCCAGGGTGGTGACGAAACTCGCGCGCTTGCAGGATGCGGAACTCGGGAATTACGTGGCCGAAAACGTCGCGTTTCCGTCGACCATGGTCGATCGCATCGTGCCGGCCACCACCGATGCAGACCGTACCCGCGTCGCCGCCGCCACTGGGCTGGAGGATGCATGGCCCGTTGTGACCGAGGTCTATAACAACTGGGTTGTGGAAGACCAATTCCCGCAAGGCCGGCCGCAATGGTCCGCCACGTTTGTAGATGACATTGCGCCCTTCGAACTCATGAAGCTGCGCCTCCTGAACGGCGCGCATTCCTCCATGGCCTATCTCGGCTACCTCGCAGGCCACGAGACGATTGCTGATTGCATGGGCAATGAGGCGCTTTCCCATTTCGTATCGCATCTGATGCACCGGGAAGTGACCGCAACGCTCAGCGTGCCCCCGGGTGCCGATATCGAATCCTACAAGGCGGCCCTGCTGCGCCGCTTCTGCAATCCCGGCCTCCGCCACCGCACATGGCAGATCGCCATGGATGGTTCGCAAAAGCTCCCACAGCGCCTGCTCGGCACAATCCGCGAGCGTCTGAAAGTGGATCAATCGATCGACGGTCTTGCGCTGGGTGTCGCCGCATGGATGCGCTACGTGACAGGTATCGACGAGAAGCACCAGCCTATCGATGTCCGGGACCCCTTGCGCGATGAACTCCGCACCCGCGCCAATGCCGCAGGACGCGATGCCATGAAGCTTGCCGCTTCGCTGCTCGGCGTCGAGCAGGTCTTCGGCAAGGATTTACCCCACAACGCGCGTTTCAGGCTGACCGTGACAGCGGCACTCGACAGCCTTATCACGCGCGGCAGCCGCTCGACGCTTAAAGCCTTCCGGAGTGCATTTCCATGAAGCAGGAATATTCATGAGACAAACCTGGCGCTGGTTCGGCCCCGATGATGCGGTAACGCTTGCGCATGTGAAGCAGGCTGGTGCGGCGGGCATCGTTACGGCCCTTCACCATATGAACCGTGGCCAGGCCTGGACCGACGACGAGATGCAGAAGCGGAAGGCGTTGATCGAGAATGCCGGGCTTACCTGGGACGTGGTCGAAAGCATCGCAGTTCCCGAAGCGATCAAGACACGCACCGGCGATTACCGCGCCAGGATCGACAATCACAAGGAGTCGCTCCGCGTGGTGGCTCGCGCTGGCGTGAGGGTCTGCTGCTATAATTTCATGGCCATCACCGACTGGACGCGCACCGATCTCGATTGGCCGCTGCCCAACGGCGGCACGGCGCTGCGCTTCGACATCGTCGACTTCTGCGCTTATGACGTGCTGGTGCTAAAGCGGCGCAATGCCGAAGCCGATCATCCACCCGAGCGGATCGCGGAAGCGAAGAAGCGCCTCGCCTCCTGGCCCGAAAGCAAGCTTGCGCAACTTGAACGCAACCTCATAGACTGGGTGCCTGCGCGCGAGACCGTCTATGATCGCGCGAGTTTCCTGCGGCAGCTCGACGAATATCGCGACATCACCGTCGAGGGCCTGCGCCAGCACCTCTTCCAGTTTGTCGGGGAAATCGCCGAAGTCGCTGAAGAGATTCAAATAAAGCTTGCGATCCACCCTGATGACCCGCCCTTCCCGCTCTTCGGCCTGCCACGTGTCAACTCCACGCAGGAGGATACGCAGAAGCTCTTCGACGCCGTGCCCAGCCCCGCAAATGGCGTCACCCTCTGCACCGGTTCCTATGGTGCAAACCCAACGAATGATCTTGTGAAGATGGCGAAAGCCTTCGGCCCTCGCATTCATTTCGCGCATCTGCGCAACACAACGCGCGATGCCGATGGCTCCTTCTCTGAAGCAGAGCATCTCGATGGCGACACCGACATGATCGGCGCCGTCGCGGCACTGCGCGAACTCGAAACGAAAGAGAACCGCGAGATCCCGATGCGGCCTGATCATGGCCATCTCATCGTCGATGACATCGGCAAGAAGGTGAACCCCGGCTATTCTTGCATCGGCAGGCTGAAAGGCCTCGCCGAACTCCGCGGCGTGATGCGCACCGTCGACGCCTTCCGTGCTGGAAAGGTGCGCTGACATGGCGAGGATCACCCGCGTCGAAGCCCTGATGGTCGATCTCGTGCCTAAGGTGAAACGCACCGACGCGATCCAGTCCTTCGTAAGCCAGGAAACGCCTATCGTCCGAATATACGATGCCGATGGCGGCATCGGCACCGGCTACACCTATACGATAGGCACCGGCGGCCCCTCGATCATGGAACTGATCCGCCGTACACTTGGGCCCGCACTGATCGGGCGCGAAGCCGCCGAGATTGAACGCATCTGGCGCGATCTTCTCTTCCTCACGCATGCTACATCCGTCGGAGCCATCACCTCTCTCGCACTCGCAGCCATCGACACCGCCTTGTGGGATTTGAAATGCCGCCGGCATGGCGAGCCTTTGCACCTGATGGCAGGCGGCGCTCAAGCGCGCTTGCCGCTTTATACCACCGAAGGCGGCTGGCTTCACATGGAGACGCCGGCCCTGGTGGAGGATGCGCTGCAGGCGAAGGAAAAAGGCTTCGGCGGATCGAAGGTGAAAGTCGGCCGCGCGCACGTCTCGGAAGATGTCGCCCGCCTGCAAGCCGTGCGTGAAGCAGTGGGCCCAACATTTGAAATCATGACGGATGCCAACCAGCGATTCACCATCGATGAAGCCATCCGCCGTGCGCGCTGTTTCACCCCGCTCGACATTGCATGGTTCGAGGAACCGCTGACGGCAGACGACATCAACGGCCACGTCCGTCTCTCACAAAGCACCACGATCCCGATTGCGGTCGGCGAAAGCCTCTACAGCCATCTGCATTTCCGGGAATATCTGGAGCGTGGCGCCTGTTCCATCGTGCAGGTGGATGTGGCAAGGATTGGCGGCATCACGCCATGGCTGAAGGTGGCGCATCTCGCCGAGTGCTTCAATGTGCCGGTTTGCCCGCACTTCCTGATGGAGCTGCACGTGGCGCTTTGTGCCGCCGTGCCCAATGCGCGCTGGGTCGAATACATACCTCAGATCGACTCGCTCACGACCGAGCCGATGCGGATCGAGGACGGGCATGCCATACCATCCGACAAGCCCGGCCTCGGCATTGCATGGGACTGGAAAGCGATCGGGAAGGCGACTGTCCCCGGCTCCGCCTTCAGCTTGAGTTAGACCCGCGCACCTGGCCTATAGCCATCGCGCGGCACGATTACCTTGCCGATGGGCCAGAGCGCGATTCCAGCAAGCTTGAGGTGCGCCCAGGCGAAGGGAATGCCGATGATCGTTACCGCCAGCATCACGGCTGTAACGAGATGCGCAATCGCCAGCCACCAGCCGGCGAACACCAGCCAGATGACATTGCCGAGGAAGCCGAAGGTCCCGGTGCCAATGTCGTCCCGCCCCGAATAACGGTCGCGCGGCACGGCCATTTGACCGAACGGCATCAGTGTATACTCGGCGATCGAAAGTGCCGAGCGCGCCCATGGGAGCCCGATGATGGTGATCGCCATGATTACTGCCGCAATCAGCCAGCCAAGCGCCATCCATGCGCCGCCGCAGACGATCCAGATGATGTTCAAAAGCAATGACATGGGTTGCGTGCCTCCGTGTAGCATCCAGGATATGGGAACCCCGTTCCGCAATCTCCAGTAATTTCGATAATGTGTTGACGGTGAGGGTCCACAGCTTCCGTTCTCTTGACGTTCTCATTTTAAAGCTTCATTTCTGAAGCATGAGGATCATTCACACAGCGGACTGGCAGATTGGCAAGCCCTTCCGGAACTTCGGCGAAAAGGAAAGCGTGCTGCGGCAGGCGCGCCTCACCGCTATCGAGAACATCGGCCGTCTCGCGGAGAAGGAAGCCGCCCGGCATGTGCTGGTCGCAGGCGATCTCTATGACAACGAGGCGCCTACCAACAAGACGCTGCTGGAACCACTTGAGCGCATGCGCGGCTTTCCGGGTGTTGACTGGCACATTATCCCCGGCAACCATGATTGCCATCGTGGGCAAGGCATATGGGACCGCGTGAAGAAGGCGGGCCTGCCCGCCAATGTGCATCCCCATCTGGAACCAGAGCCTTTTGAACTTGGGGCCGAGGCCGTCCTGCTCCCTGCGCCCCTCCGGCGAAAAAGCGAGGTGACCGATTTGACCGAGTGGATGGATCAGGCGGAAACCGCCCCCGGCCTCATCCGCATCGGCCTCGCTCACGGCTCCATCACTGGATTTGAGGCAGGCGGTGAAGCCAATAACCCGATTGCGCCCGACCGGGCAAAGCGCGCCGGCCTCGATTATCTGGCACTTGGCGATTGGCACCGCACCATGCAGGTCAACCCCTCCACCTGGTATGCGGGAACGCCGGAGTCCGACCGCTTCAACAGCCAGGAACTGGGTCAGGTGCTGCTCGTGGAAATTGCAGGTCCGGGCGCAACGCCCATCGTCAGCACGCGACCAACGGGGACCTATCGCTGGATCACTCTCACCGAGGAAATCACGGCCGCCGCCGATCTCGAGGGTCTCGAACAGCGGCTGCGCAATCTTCCCAATCTCTCAGCCCTCCTCGCACGGCTGCAGGTGAAGGGCACGCTCGACCTCACCGTCCGCGCCGACCTGAGCGAGCGCCTGAGCCTCGTTGAAGCCGCCATGTTCTGGTTCGATGCCGATCTTTCCAACCTTCACGTCCGGCCAACACTTTCCGATCTCGAACAAATCGACTTTGGCGGCGTGCTGCGCGAAGCCGCCGAGAGTCTTAAAGCCGAGGCCGAAAACCCCGCCGCAAACCCCGTGGAACGCCGCCGCGCCGAGGAAGCATTGGTGCAGCTGTTCCTGATGACCAGGAACGACATCAAGGGCAACGCGGCATGAAGCTCACCCATGTCACCGTTGAAGGCTGCGGGCGCTTCGGAACGCTGGCCCGCATCGAGGGGCTGGGGCCGGGTGTCAACATCCTGTCAGCCAGCAACGAGGCCGGAAAGTCCACCTTCTTCCGCGCCATACGCACCTGCCTTTTCGAACGGCACTCGGCGGCCGGAAAAGACATCGCCGCACTCGCCACCGAAGGCCTGTCCCTTCCGGTCACCATTACGGTTGCCTTCGAGAAGGATGGAAAGCAGTACGAGATCCGGAAATCTTTTCTCAAGGCCAAGTCCGCAGGCCTCAAATGCGATGGCGTGGAAATCGCCCGTAACGTGGAGGCCGATGAACACGTCTGGGAACTGTTGGGTATCTCGCCGAAGTCGGCGCGCGCGCTGGATGATGCGGCCTATGGATTGCTCTGGGTACAGCAAGGCCACTCCTTCTCGGTGCCCGAGCCATCTGAAGGTGCGAAGACCGTTCTGAACAGCGTCATCCAGCAGGAGGTGGGAACGCTTGTGGGTGGTGAGCGTGCCCGAAGCCTTCTTGCAGCGGTGAAGGAAGAACTCTCGCGCCTCATCACTGACACGCGAAAGCCGCGCGCCAACGGCCCGCTCGATGTTGCGATCAAGCTGAATGAGTCGCTTACCAGCGAACGCCTCGACATCGAGACAAAGCTTCGCGACCTCGACCAGAGTCTTGATGCGCTCGCGAAGCTCCGCGCTGAACTGAAGCGCATTTCCGATCCCGCAGATATGGCAAAGATGAAGCGCGAGCTGGCGGAAGCATCCGAACAGCTCAAGGTGGCGGAAACCGCAATGCAGTCGTTGCAGCGCCATGAAGCCGAGGAACGCCAGGCCTTCGAGCTTCAGAAGGCGCAGCAGGAAAAGCGCGACGGGCTTTGCAACCGCGCTCTAACGATTGATAAAAATCGTTCTCGCCTCAAGGGGTTGGCGGCAACTCTGGCACCTTTGGATGAAGAAGAGGCGCAGGCCTCGCGGCTGTTCAATGAGGCCGTCATCCGCAAGAACGACCTCGACTCCGCAGTGGAACGCCTTGAAACACGCGGGCTGCAGCATCAGCGTCTTGCCTCCGTGCTGCAGAAGTCGTCGTCTCGGGATGCACTGGGCATGCGCCTCGCAACACTCCAGTCATTCGATACAAAATTTTCCGAGAATGATTTGGCCTTGAAAGCGGCCACGGTGGTCGACGCGGTAGTCAAGTCGCTGGACGCCATCGAGCTTGAAGCGGCAACGATCAGCGCACGGATCGAAGCAGGCGCCGCGCGGATCACCGTGGAGAGGAAGCCCGGTTCCTCCGTCACGGTCAATGGTTCGATCCTTGCGGAAAATTTCGCGCGCGCGGTAACGGAGCCTCTCACCATTCAGGTGGGAGATGATGTTGCGATCACCGTGTCGCCCCCGCCGTCGTCGGTCGCGTCAGCGGAAGCCGAGCAGCGCATGGTGCGCGAAAAATTGAAGTTGCTGTTAGCCCGTCATGACGCAACAAACCCGGACGAACTCCGCCATCTGCGGCAACACCGCATTGCTCTCGAAGACGTGTCACGCGATCTGCGTGCCGAACGCACGGCGCTGGGACTGAAAGAAGCCTCCTCACTGGCGGAGATTCAGCGTCTGTCAGCCGAGATCAGCCACATCGATGCCGAAACCAGCCGCGTCTTGTCTGAAACCGGAACTGAAACCCTACCTTCTGCGGGCGAGATCGAGGCATGGAAGCAGCAGCATGAGGAACGGCGTGGACAAGTCCGCGAAGCACGTGCGCAGTGCGAAGGTGTCATCAGCGGCCAAAACCCGATCCTCAGCCGCATCGCCCAGCAGCGCGGCGCAGTCTCGGGCGAGATGAAAGCGATCAATGGCCAGCTCGTCTCGGATCTGGCCAGCCTGCCTGACGACAGCCGCGATGCCATTCTGAATGACTGCGCGAAGGACCTGGAGGCGAAGGCTTCCGATCACCGCGCCAAGGCAGCGCTCCTCGCAGAAAAACGCGCCGCAGCACCAGACGCCGGAGAAGCCGAACGCTTGAGTAACCGCGTACAGCGTTTCACGGCTGCGATCCAGAACTGCAGCGATGATATTGACAAGCTGAAGCAGGAGATCGCGCGCCTCGAAGGCCAGGTACAAACGGCGGGCGGAGATGGCTTGGGCGAGCGCGCGGCAAATCTGAAGACTCAGCAGGAGATGGCGCTGGCCGAACTGGACCGGCAGCAGGAACGCGTCGCCGTACACACCTTGCTGCGGGACAAGGTGGAGCAGAGCTACGCCAAGCGCCGCGAGCAGCTGAACGCACCGCTTCGCCGCCATTTGAAGCCATTCCTCAACGATGTCTTTCCGCAGGCCGAGATTGACCTTGGCGAGAACTTCGCGGTCGAGGGCCTGAAGCGCTCAGGCCCCGCCAGCGAACTCTTCGGCAGGCTGTCCCACGGCACGCAGGAACAAATTGCCGTTCTGATCCGCCTCGCCATGGGTGCCATGGTCTGCGAGCGCGGAGAAGACGTGCCGATCATCCTCGATGACGCGCTGGTGTTCTCGGATGATAATCGAATCGAACAGATGTTCGATGCCATCAACCGCGCCGGCCGCAACCACCAGGTGATTGTCTTCACCTGCCGCGCGCGCTCCTTTTCGTCACTGGGCGGGCGTCAGATCCGCATCGCCTAAAGGGTCGCAGCACCCGAGGCCACGCTCTCGGCACCATCGAGCGTGAACACGGCACCCGAGGCATAGGCCGCCTCGTCGGACGCGAGATAGACGTAGAGTGAGCCCAGTTCCCCTGGCCGCGCATGGCGGCCCATGGGGATGATGCCATTCACCAGAGCCAGCATTTCGGGCGAATATTCCGCCTCCTGCATCGGCGTCATCGTGTAGCCGGGGTTTACCGCATTGACGCGGATCTTCGGCGCCAGTTCGATGGCCATGGTGCGCATCATTGCCAGTAGCGCGCCCTTGCTGGCGTTGTAGTCGGCATAATGGCGATAGGCGGTGACGCCGGAGGTCGAGGCCGTGATGAGGATGGCGCCGCCATTGTCCTGTTGCAGCATATGCCGCGCGGCAAGCTGGCTTACATAGAACACGCCATGCACGTTCACCCGCATTGTGCGATCGAAATCCTCGCGCTTGATATCGACGAAGCTCTTGCGGATGGAAATCCCGGCGTTGCAGATCAGCGTGTCGAGACCGCCGAGCGCTTGCACTGACTGCGCGAAAGCTGCATCCACGGCAGGCGCATCCGCCACATCCACCGCCACCACATTGGAAAGCCCCGGCAACTCTGCAGCAATCGCTTTGGCATTGTCGGGATTACGGCACCAGACGGAGACCTTTGCCCCCTCGTCCAGAAATCGCCGCGCCACCGCCGCACCGATTCCGGTGGAACCACCCGTAATGATCGCGCGCTTGCCCGCCAGTCTCATTGTTCAGCACTCCTGGAATTCAGATGACATAGCCGCGCGGCACCGGCGCGAAGGATGAAACCTCCACCCGCCCCTTGCCGCTTTCCAGAGTTGCAATGACAGACGCCTGCCCAGCCGCCGTCACCCTGATGTCGAGGCCAAGCGCCCTGAAAACCTCTCGCAAACCCGCCGCATTGGGCGTGCGCACTTCGAAGTCCACAAGCCTTCCACCGGGAGGCGCTGCAACTGCCGGATGCTCGCTTTCCATCCAGTCGATGAAGAAGGGAACGAGCGATCCGAATCCATGGTTGCGAATGCCGAAGCAGGTCCATCCCAGCCATTTGCCATCGGGCTTCATGCGCCCGCCCGGCACCAGCGCGCCGCCTTCAAGCCCGGCGTTCTTCGCACGCTCCGCCAGCATGCCAAGATCAACGCCGCCCACGGCCCAGTGATAGAGGCCTGAGCCATCAAGAGCTTTCACTTCCAGATCGAGCCCGGCATCGCCTTGCGCCAGATCGCGCCCGAGAATTTCGAGATAGGTGCTTTCTCCCAGCGCCATCACGGCATTGGCGGTTCCTTCACCGGGATGTTCACCGCCATAGGCTGACGCGCAATCCATCCGCTCGGAAAAGAACCGCTGCCCTTCCGCCAGATCGGCATTGTACCAGACGAGATGATCGATGCGCATGCTGCGGCATCAAAGTCCAATTCGGCGGCGCCGTCCAGCAATCAGCAAGAGTTATTCGATCTGATACATCGCCGCATCGAAACGGCTTGCGAGATGTTCGTCCTGTTCAGCCGATTTGGTCGCGAGCACCGCCATGGCAAGACGCAGGTCCTTCACGAACCCCTGGTAGGCCTCCTGCTGCTGTGCCTCGGCACCCGATCGCAGGATGGATGACGGGTGAACGGTGATGAACACGGGAGGCAGGCCGTTCGGCTGCTCCACGTTCCCACGTCGGCGCAGGATGCCAGAGCCATTGCCGGTGAGACTTAATGCAGCCGTTGCGCCAAGGGCAATCACCAGATTCGGCCGGATGATCGCAATCTCGCGGCTCAGCCACCAGCGGCAATGCTCCACTTCGCTCCGGTCAGGGCTCTTGTGCAGCCGGAACTTGCCGCGCGGCTCATATTTGAAATGCTTCACCGCATTGGTAAGGTAGCTTGCGGAACGCAAAATCGATGCAGCTGCCAATGCCTTGTCGAGCAGCTGCCCCGCAGGCCCTACGAAGGGCCGCCCTTCGAGATCCTCGCGATCGCCCGGCTGTTCGCCGACCAGCATTACCTGCGCCGTGTCGGGTCCCTCGCCAAACACCGTCTGTGTCGCCATCCGGCATAATCCGCAGCGCTCGCACGTGGCCGCCTCGGCGCGCAGTGCCGCAATGCTTCCCGAATGGCCGCCGTCAAACACAACCTGATCAGGCTTCGGAATCCGGCGCACCGGCATGGTCGGCGCGGCGGCCTGCATCTCCGCCGCCCTGCCCGCAGCCTTCGCAATCAACCCCGGAATGAGAGCGGCCTCGGGCAGGTTCTTCCAGTATTTCTTCGGCATCTCCGCCGTCATGGCCTTTACCTTGAGGCGGGCCGGATTGAAGATCGAGGCATAATAGGTGCGCCAGAGATCGGCCGCGCTGTCCGGCGCGGCCTCAGGACGTATCGCTGTCCTGTCGAGTGACAGGCTACCGTCGATACACCGTGCGGTCACATCCGGCGTGGCGATGACCCAGTCCATGTCTGCGAAGCGCCTTGCGAAGAAGGGTGCCGTCAGCTCCGTCACATGATGTGACGGCTCGAACCAGGCCGCAAAGCGCCGGCGGCCTGTGCCGCTATCAGCCACGATCTCCTGAAACCGCACGAAGGCCTTCATCTTGTGGCTGTCGCGCGATACGGCCTTGCTAAAATGGCGGAGGGCCGCCACCAGTGCGTCGCTCTGGTCTTCCATGAGGCGCGGCTCCTCCTTCAACCGCCACAGCAACCGGTAAAGCAGTGCAAAGCGCTCTTCGCTGATGTGGCAGATTGCGAACCTCGCGCAGTCAACGAAGCTCGCCGGCACCTTCACGGCTTTGAGCGCCGCCGCTGGTGCCAGTGAACTCCCAAACAGTTCTGGATCGGCACTTTCCCCGGACCACAGGATATCCTCAGGCGGAACACCTGCATCCAGAAACCGCAGCGCTGCATCGCGCCACGCCTGGTAGCTCCCGAGCAATGGAATGGATTGATGATACATCAGAGAAGCTGAAGCTGCTCCGCTGGCCGGCTAAAGCGCGCCCGCAAATTATCGGCATCAGCCAACGCGCCGGGCGACCACCCCGGCAGCGTGATAAACGGCTTGGCTTTTGAAAGACGCGCACCCAACCTGACAAGATCGTCATAGGCCAGCCGCTTCTGCCGCCGCGCCGCAAGAATGCGCGGCACGCATTTCGTTCCCAGCCCCGGCACTCGCAGCAGCATCTCCTTCGGGGCCTTGTTGATATCGAGTGGAAACAGGTGCCGGTTGGCAAGCGCCCACGCGAGCTTGGGATCGATCGTAAGGTCGAGCATGCCTGAAGGTGCCACGCCCGCAATCTCGTCGAACGAAAAACCATAGAACCGCATGAGCCAGTCCGCCTGGTAAAGCCGGTGCTCCCGCATCAGGGGCGGATCGACCAGCGGAAGCTGCCGCGAGGAGTCTGGAATGGGCGAGAACGCGGAATAGTAAACGCGCTTCAGTCCATAGCTGCTATAGAGTGCAGCACTTCGCTGCAACACCGTTGCATCGCTGCTCTGGTCGGCACCGATAATCATCTGCGTGCTCTGGCCTGCGGGCGCGAAATGCCGCACCGTCTTCGACTGAAGTGTCGGCTCGCGATGATCGTCGATCGCCGACTTCAGCGATGCCATCGAGCGCTTCAGGTCGGTCGGATTTTTTTCCGGAGCATACTGTCCGATCGCGCTGTCCGTTGGCAGCTCGATGTTGATCGACAGGCGGTCAGCCAGCAGTCCCGCTTCGGTGATGAGCGCGTGCGACACATTGGGAATGGTCTTGAGGTGAATATAGCCCCGGAAGCCATGCTCCTGCCGCAGCGACCGCGCCACGAGGATCATCTGCTCCATCGTATAGTCGGGATTACGGATGATGCCGGACGACAGGAACAGGCCCTCGATATAGTTGCGGCGGTAGAATTCTATCGTAAGGGTAACGATCTCTTCCGGTGTAAAGCGCGCGCGGACGACATTGCTCGAAACGCGATTGACGCAGTAGGCACAGTCATAGATGCAGAAATTCGTCATCAGGATCTTGAGCAGCGAGATGCAGCGCCCATCCGGCGCATAGGCATGGCAGATACCACCGCCCTCAGTCGAGCCAAGCCCGCCCGAGGTCGCGGAATTGCGCTTTGTTGTGCCGCTTGAAGCACAGGACGCATCATATTTCGCCGCATCGCTCAAGACCGCGAGTTTTTGTTCTAACGTCATCTGTGCCATGGAGCACCAATTTGTTCACGATACGTTCCGTAGATAAGGTTGTTTTTCCAGCGTCACAAGCAAAATCGATGGCGCCACATTCCACCCAAAGGTTCCACTCATCTCTGCGAATTCATGGCGAAAACAGCCAGTCCGACTCTGCAGATGACAGCAGCCGTGTCAAATTGCGGATACTCCCTTCCGATCACCTTTTTCACGACAGGATAGAACGGCTTCCCCCAATCGCGGCGCGGATTATCCATCATGATGTCAACGAGCACGGGCAGAAGCGTTCCCAGCACCGCGGCACGGTCCCGCATGTGAAAAGTTAGGCTCACTCTGCAGTTTTTTTGCTAACCAACTCTCGTTCTGCTTAGTCAACTCTCAAGACGCGCGATGTTAAACTGGGGTGATTGCCACCTTCAACACGCCGTCGCGCTGGTGAGAGAATAGATCATAGGCTTCCTCGATTTGTTCAAGCTTGAAGCGATGCGTAACGAGGGGCTTCAGATCAACGCGGCCAGAGGCACAAACATTCATCAATCGGCGCATGCGCTCTTTCCCACCTGGACACAACGTCGTCACGATCTTGTGGTCGCCAAGGCCCGCTGAGAACGCGCTGAGTGGGATCCGCAGGTCGGTGGAATATACCCCCAGGCTCGACAGAGTGCCACCAGGGCGGATGGAGCGGAGCGCCGACTCGAATGTTCCCTGCGTGCCCAAGGCCTCAATGGCCACATCAACGCCACGCCCATCGGTCAATCCCATGATTTGCTCAACGGGATCGCCATCGTCGAAGTTCACAACGTGATCACAACCCATTGTCTGCGCTACCTTCATGCGCGCAGGGACATGATCCACTCCGATGATCGTGGTGGCCCCCATGAGTTTTGCGCCGGCAACCGCACATAGGCCGATCGGCCCCAGCGCGAAGACAACCACCGTATCGCCGATCCGGATGCCGCCGCTCTCCGCACCTGAGAACCCAGTGGACATGATGTCCGGGCACATCAGCACCTGTTCATCGGTAAGTCCGTCAGGAATGGGAGTGAGGTTTGCCATTGCGTCGGGAACAAGGACATATTCAGCTTGACAGCCATCAATGGTATTTCCGAATTTCCAACCGCCCAGAGCCTTGAACCCATGCTTCGTGCCCGCACCGTCCTGTGAATGACAACCGCAGAGGCATGCATAGGAATAGCCGGACGGCGTAATGGCACCCGCAATCACGCGCTGGCCCTCATGATAACCATCGACTGCCGAGCCCAGCTTCTCGATCACACCGACCGGTTCGTGCCCGATGGTCAACCCTTTGGCCACGGGATACTCGCCTTTGAGAATGTGGACATCGGTCCCACAGATGGTGGTGGTCGTGATGCGCACGAGTGCATCCAACGGACCCACATCGGGCACCGGCTTTTCGTCAAGCACAATGCGCCCCTTGTCGACAAACACTGCTGCCTTCATCTTCTGCGCCATTGTCTTGCTCCTAATAAGGCTATCTCATTGTTACCCCTGACATCGAAATAGAAACCTGACGGGGCGCATCGGATCTCAGAGAACGTAACATCGCAATGTGGTAGCCGCTTAGATCATCGTTCGGTCTGATATGGATCAAACGGCAGGTTCTTACGGTCAGTTCCATTCAAAAACGATTGCACGGACCGCACTACCGCTACTCTATTGCCGACGGTCGGGACAAATGTGCCTGGATTTTCCGATGTTTCGAGTTCGTCGATTCCCTGCTATTCGCAAAGTTCAACTTTCCTATTGCGGGCCGGCGCAGTTCAGCTTGCGACCTAGAACGGGAAACACTAGGTGTTTGATCCCAGACTTTGATGGTGCAATGTTTTCCTTCAAGAAGCGTTCCATGAACATCAGGCGGACGTGGTGACCAAGACAACAGGCTGACATTCACCCAGGATCGGTCTGGCAGCCGCATTGAAATCACCGCGAGATGAGGGTCTTCCGCGCCTTTGCTACTCGCACCGATTACAAGACCATCCTGCCCCAGTTCGGGTGCAAGCTTTACAAGATGGTCACCGAGGCTGCGCCAGTTTCCCGAAACCCCTGCTCCCTGGACGGCATATTCGGTAAGGCTCCAATGAGCCTCAATCGCACCGCCCGACATGTCGTGAGCAACTGCTTCGCGCGCGGCATTATCCGCCCGCATGACAGTCCGCTTGATAGCCAGAAGTCGGTCTGCGAGCCGCGCTTCATTGGCAAGTTCGGCCTCAGCAACGATGGCACGCTGATAGGTCCAGAGGCTCGCCATATGCATCGCGCCGATTCTGATTAGCACGATAATCATAGTCTGCACTGCGAGGCTGTCGAGCCACACTCGGATATTGTCGAATAATCGTTTAAGCATGCGTTACCTTATACATACCACTCGACGCTGGCGGAGATAGAGATAGCCTGCGCCGCGCACCGTCTTGATCAAGTCGCCATTGTCACCGATTTTTCGTCTCAGCCTGCTGACCTGGACGTCGATCGCCCGGTCGAATGGCTCCAGCGCCCTGTTACGGGCAGCGTCAAGAAGATAATCGCGGCTCAACACCCGCTGGGGCACCTCAAGGAAAGTAACAAGCAGATCGTATTCTCCCGTCGAAAGATCCACCACAATACCCTCAGGATCGGTCAGTTCACGTTTTAAAATGTCGAGTTTTCATCCAGCAAAACCAAGCGCCTTGGGCCTCCTGGTCCGCTGCTGCTGGCTTGTTGAAGTGCGGCGCAGAACTGCATTTACACGCGCCAAAAGCTCGCGCGGATTGAAGGGCTTTGGCAGATAATCATCCGCGCCGACCTCGAGCCCGATGATGCGATCGACCTCGTCTCCCTTAGCCGTTAGCATCACAACCGGAATTGCCGAGGTCTTCCGCAGCTCACGGCAAAGATCCAGTCCGTTTGCGCCGGGGAGCATAAGATCAAGGACAATCAGGTCCACCCCGCTCTCCACCAGCACAGCATTCATCTCGCGGCCATCGCGTGCGGAATAAACCCTGAACCCGTGCGATCGGAGGAACTTGGCTACCAGTTCCAGAATCTGCCCATCGTCATCGACGACCAGAATGCTGATGCCGCTATCTGGAACTGAAGAGCTTTGGTGTGTATCGGGCACTGGGTTCATGGACGGCTGCATGGGATCCTGTTACTCTCTGACATGTTATCGCACGACTGCAGATTCCAGAAGCAGTGCAAATGAGGGCGTAACACCGCCCCGGCGCAATACTTGAGGTTTCAAGATGGCCTCGGCAATCCGGTTGATTGTAATTTTTGGTGTCCTCAACCTGATATGGGAGGTGCTGCAGCTCCCGTTCTATACGCTCTGGAACACGGGAACCCCTGGCGAGATCGCCTACGCCGTCATTCACTGCACCGGCGGTGATGTTCTGATCGGCGTCTTTGTCGCCCTGATTAGCACAACCGTTCTGAGAGCAGGGCTGTTTCAAGTTCGAGGGTCATGGCAATTCCCCATGCTCTTCATCCCGTTCGGGCTGACCTACACCATTTTCAGTGAATGGCTGAATGTCAGTGTCGTCAAAGGCTGGGCCTATTCGGACTTGATGCCGCTCATCCCGCCACTTGGCACCGGCCTGACACCGATCCTGCAGTGGATCATAGTTCCTCTTCTGACATGGGTATGCCTGGACCAGGCCAGCAGGGCGCGCCTGGCGGGACGGCCACAGGAAAGAGAAAGAGCGTCACCATGATCACCAGGAACCTCGGCATAGCCGGCCTCTTCACCGCACTCGACAATCTGGCGATCGAGAAGCGCATCTCATCAATGCCGGGCGTTCATCACGCGGAGGTCAATCCGGCCGCAACCTCCACCTCCGTGATGTTCGATCCCTCCGCCGTCAGCGAGAGCGAACTCGTTCAGGCGATCAGGGACTGTGGCGTGCATTGCAGCGGGGAAGCGCTGCCGAACCACGTTTGCCAACCTGCGGCCAGTGCCCATCACGGCACTCATTCGCATCATGCCGAGGATGGCGTGACCGCGGCCGCTGGTCACGATATGCATGCCGATATGGGGCACGGGCCGGGCGGCGACATGAAGGCCATGGCGCGCGACATGCGCAATCGCTTCTTTGTGGCATTGGTCTTCACCATCCCGGTCTTCCTGTGGTCCGAGATGGGCCACATGATCGGCTTCACCGCACCGCCGCCCTTCGGCATCGACCGCAACCTGCTGCTCTTCGTCTTTGCAACGCTTGCCGTCGTCTATCCGGGTTGGCCCTTCTTCAGGGCCGCTTTCCGGGCGCTCCGCAATGGCGTTCTGAACATGGCGGTGCTGGTGCTGATGAGCGTCGGCACCGGCTACACTTTCAGTGTCATTTCCACTTTCTTTCTCGACGGCGTTCAGTTCTTCGAGGCCGCCGCCATGCTGATGGTGTTCATTCTTCTGGGCCACTGGCTGGAAATGCGGGCCCGTGCCGGCGCGTCGGACGCTATCCGCAAGCTCATGGATCTTGCACCGCCCAAAGCCGTGGTGCTGCGCAATGGCGCGGAAGTCGAAGTGGCAACCGCCGATGTTTCGATCGACGACATCGTGATCGTCAGGCCCGGCGGCAAGATCCCAGTCGATGGACTGATCATCGACGGCGCATCCTCGGTGGACGAGTCGATGCTCACGGGCGAGTCACTCCCCGTTTCCAAGAAGCCCGGTGACGCGGTGATCGGCGCCACCATCAACAAGAGCGGAATCATCCGCTATCGCGCCACGAAGGTCGGAGCCGATACGGCACTCGCACAGATCGTGAAGCTTGTGCAGGAAGCGCAGAACTCGAAGGCGCCTTCGCAGATGCTAGCGGACCGCGCATCACAATGGCTCGTGCTGGCGGCAATGGCCATCGGCCTTGCCACCTTCTTCATTTGGTATGGAATCATCGGCGCAACCCTCGTCTTCGCGGTGACGCTGATGATCACGGTCTTCGTCATCGCGTGTCCAGACGCGCTAGGCCTCGCCACACCCATGGCCATCATGGTAGGCACCGGGCTTGGCGCCAATCACGGCATCCTCATCAAAAACGCGCAGGCTCTCGAAGACGCGACGAAGCTCAACGCCATCGTCTTCGACAAGACAGGCACGCTGACGCTCGGCGCGCCGCAGGTGGTCGACTTGGTTCCAGCCGAAGGCGTCAGTGCGGATGATCTTCTTGGCACTGCCGCCGCCCTTGAAGCGAACTCGGAGCATCCTCTCGCCAAGGCGATCATGCAGCGCGCCGAAGGGCTCATATACCCTACGTCGTCGGACTTCGCCAATATCGAGGGACAAGGCGCGCGCGCCATCGTCGGTGGCCAGCCGGTGCTTGCCGGGAGTGCGAAGTTCATGACTGAACAGCAAATAAGTCTGGCCGGTTTGGAGGCGAGGTCCAAGGAGCTTCAGGGCGCTGGCCGCACAGTTGTCCATATCGCGCGAGGCGGCAAGCTGTTGGGCCTCATCGCTATTGCGGATGCGGTGCGCCCCACCTCCCGCGCCGCCATCGAGGCGCTGCGTGCCCGCGGCGTGAAGGTTATCATGCTGACGGGTGACAATGCGGGAACTGCCGCGCGAATTGGCAGTGATCTGGGGATCGACATGGTTCTGGCAGACGTGCTGCCCGGCCAGAAGGCCGCCAAGATCAAGGAGCTTCAGGCGGAAGGCTTGCGCGTCGGCATGGTGGGTGACGGCGTCAACGATGCCCCTGCCCTGACCCAGGCTAACATCGGCTTCGCCATTGGTGCCGGAACTGACGTCGCCATGGAAAGTGCCGATGTGGTGCTGATGAAGAGCGATCCCTTCGACGTGGTGCGCGCAATCACCATCTCGCGCGCCACCTTGCGCAAGATGCACCAGAACCTCTGGTGGGCGGTGGGTTACAATGCCCTCGCCTTTCCGGTGGCCGCCGGCGTGTTCTATCCCTTCATACTGAGCCCCGAGGTGGCGGCGATGTCGATGTCGGGTTCGACCGTCATCGTCGCCGTCAACGCCCTCATGCTCAAGCGCACGCGGCTCGACTTCGAGAATACATCTCCGCCCGCCGCATCAGGCCGCCACGGCCTTGATCCGGCAGGGGCAAGCGTCTAGACGACCTCACCCGAACAAATCAGGATCAAATCAAGGCTATGAAATAAAAGATGAAAACTTGGTAGCGGGAGAGGGACTCGAACCCCCGACCCCAGGATTATGATTTCTATGTTTATCGTTTTAAATCATATGGTTGAGTGGTTTTAAATTGGCTAGATGATTATCAAATGATTGGACAATTCAGAACTTTGTCTAGACGAGTTGAGCGGCAGTGGTCCAAGGCGGACGCGCCATTGCCTTGCCAGCATTGGCTCCATCCTAGTCAATCACGGCGGAATCCCTCTAGGACTTCGGCTCAATCCCTCACGTGCATTCCACCAGTCCCTTTGCACACAGCCGTGTCTCAAAACGGATGACGGCTTCCGATCACCTATTCCACGACGGGATAGAACGGCTTTCCCCAGTCGCGCCTTGGCTCATACATCATCATGTCGACGAACATCCGAAGAATTGTTCCTGGCACCGCGGCGCCATCATAAACCCGATTGAGGGTGACGCTAATGTTGCATGTCGCACTACCATGAACGAGCTAATTGCCCATCATGCACCGCGAACGTCATCGGCTCATCTTCACAGATGGAACAGGCACGATGACCAAGATGACCCGCCTTGCGCGGACAAGCATTGAAAGGCAGCAGGCTAAACAGCAAGGCCCTCTTTGAATACTGCGGAACGCAGACCTACTTGGCCGGCCTCAGATGCAACCGCCCTGTCGCTCCGTGGGTCATTGGTGCAACCGATGAACCGGGGCATCTTCGAGACCTTTGTTAAGACCCAACTGGTGCATGACTTGGGCAGATCCCTTCCCAGATATTAGCGCTATCAGGTCAGAATCGTTAGGTCTCCGCTGATGAGGTTGATGGAGCCAATCGAGGTGACGGATGTGAGTTGCACCAGCACGTCGTTGGGGCCGACACCGGCGACGCCATCCGAGACGAAGACATGGAAGGCGCCGGTGTTGTTCACACGGAACAGCGCAAACTCGCCCGCAGTATCGCCCGACACAGTGAAGCCGCTGGCGATGTCGTTGAGGGCATCCGCCAGGGTGCCGCCGGAGCCTGCATTGAAAGTCGCTACACCGGTTGTCTGGCTGATCGCAGCCTCGTTCGCGGTAGTGGCGTTGGCCGAACCACCGATGGCAAGGACGGAGGAAAAATCGAACCTGTCGCCTACGCCAACAGCACCTTTTGCAAAGTCGCTG
>JBKJQU010000412.1:0-8564 GCA_046594995.1 Aestuariivirga sp. | reverse complement strand
CTCACATGCCGCCTTCCGATGACCAATGGCTGGCCATTCTGTAGTCAATATGCTCCGTAACTGAATGTAGGAAAGTGGGCGCAACGCAAAAAGTTCCAGGCGGCATCGTGATTCAGCAGGAATCGCGGGCTGCACCGGAAATCGGGAACGCCAATGCATGGAGAGCATTATTACCGGCCCGATCAGATCTGAAATCAATCAGATCACAGTTCTGGTTGTCGATTCCGATTGCCCGATGCGCTTGCTGGACGATGCAATGATTTGAGCCCTTTCAGGCAAGGAAACCGATGCCAACCCCAATTCTGCGAATACCCGCCCATTTGTTTGGCCGATCAATTCTGGTTGTGGAGGACGAAGCCCTCGTCGCATGGGATCTTGAAAGCACACTCCATGCGGCGGGATTGAAGGTTCTGGGGCCGGTTGCCTCGGTGAAGGCTGCACTTGATCTGTTGCTCACCAATCGGCCAGATGCAGCGATCCTTGACGTCAACTTGAACGGCGAACTGGTGACGCCGGTGGCACGAGCACTTCGAAACATGAACGTGCCCTTCGTGCTCTCCACAGCCTGTAACAATCTGCGGCCGGAGCGGAACGACGCGTTGGAAGGTGCCCCGAATATCGGCAAGCCGTTGCCCGCGCGGCGCTTTCTGGATCTTCTCAGCGAAGTACTGGAACAGAATACATGACAAAGGCCCGGGAGGGGCGTCCCGGGCCTCTGTCTTGAGTCTGCGGGGCAGGGGGAGGAGCCTACAGACCCCTCTCTTGCGAGCGCAAGAGCATGATCACTCCAACGCTGGAAAATACGAACCGGATCACCCGGCTTGCGGGGGATAGCCAATCAAGTTGCAACACGGCAGTTCGCCAGTTCGTGATCAGGGCGTCTTCAACGTATCGAGATAGGCAATGATCAAAGCGATCTGCTCAGGCTCGAATGCAAATTGCGGCATTTGTTCATGGCCCGTCACGATGCCTTCGGCGAGGGCTTCCTCAAGTGCAGAGGGGTCGTATTTCTTGACGACATCCCTGAACGCAGGCGCCTTGGGTTCAGGAGAGGAGCTGGCGTCATCGATCGCGTGACAACGGGCACAATTCTCGCGCAACAGGTCGTGGCCGAGTATGATCGTACTGTCGCCCGTTTTGGCCTGCCCGGGAGCGAGGCTGAGGATGAATGCAGACAAAGCCTCGGCCTGCGGTTCTGTCACATCCCAATCAGGCATCAGGGGATGGCGGACAGCGAGGCCCTCCATGAAGGCATCGGTCAATTCGTCGGCATCGTAGTTTTTAGCCACTTCGCGAAAGGGTGGCGCGTCGGTAAGCGGGCTTTCACCCTCCGCCTCAAGGTTATGGCATTTGGCGCAGTTTATGCCCGAAAGCCGCTTGCCCTCGGCGATGACAGCGGCATCCTGGGCAAATGCGGGCCCGGCACCCACTGCCAGACAGGCTGTGAGTGCGAGCGCAAGGCTGAGGGTTATTCTGGTGCGCGGACGAGACTCATTCATGATCCTGAGAATAGATCAGATAGCTGTAGGGCGCCACAGTGACCGCAGCAGATGCCGGCTGCCCGTCGTAGCCGCCGGTTGACGCCGTGACATCTGCCGACGGATGGTTGCCGAAATCCGGACTGTAGATTCCGGCATCGCTGTTGAAGCGGAGTTTCCACAGGCCTTCGGCTGGAAAGCCGACGCGGTAGTCGCTTCGCACATCATTGGCGAAATTCATCAGGATCAAGGCGCTGTCGCCCGCGCCGCCCTGGTCGTAACGATGGAACGCGATCATGTTCAGCGCGTCGTTCACATGGAGCATTTCCACATGCTGGCCTGCCAGCCCGCGCGTGGTGCCCGAGCGGTTAAGCCGCAGGTGCACGAGGTCGCGGTACATGCGTACGATGCCGCGATAGGCCTCGCTCAAGTCCCAGTCGAGCGGAACGTCATCGCGAAACCATTCGCCCTGCAGGAATTCCTGTCCCTGAAACAGCATGGGGATTCCGGGAGAGGTGAAGACCAGGCCCGCAGCGAGCGTGGAGCGCTTCTGCGCGAACCAGCCCTTGGAATCCTCCGGGTCGATTTCGTGGGGCACGCGGGCCCGGCCATTGGCAACCTCATCGTGGGACTCGCTGTAGACCACGCGGCGGAATGCATCGCCGTTGTAACTGAATGCGATGGCATCGCGTACCACGTCCATCGAACGGTGCTCGTCCTGCATGGTGATCACGGCCTCGCGCACGGGATGCACGAAATTCGCATCCCACTGCGCGTGGAAGCCCGCGCCGCCGAGGCTTTCCTCAGCGGTCAGCGCGCTCACGCTGCGCAAGTCTTCGGCGATGGTGATGTGACGTTTGCCCAGCGCGCGGACATCGCGGTTGATCCGCTGCATGAGCGACCAGCCCTCAGGAATATCGTCTCCGCCATTTCCGGCGATTGTGCGCACGTAGAGCGTCATGTCGAAGCGCAGGCCGTCGATGTGATACTGCTCAAGCCACATCATTGCATTGTCGCGGATGAATTGGCGGACCTCGCCCCGGCCATAATCGGGCCGCGTGGCGCCCCAGGGCGTCTGGGCGCGATGATCGTTGAAGAAATAGATGCCGCCGCCGTCATTCTCCGACCAGCCGTCGAAGCGCCAGAGATCGAGATCGCTCGGGCCGAAGTGATTGTAGACCACGTCGAGGATGACGGCGATACCGGCCTTGTGGCACTCCCGCACGAAGGTTTTCAAGCCATCCGGCCCGCCATAGGCGCTTTCGACCGCGAAGATATGAGCAGGATTATATCCCCACGACATGTCGCCCGCGAATTCGGCCACCGGCATGATCTGCACGGCGTTGACACCAAGCCGCTTCAGGTGGTGCAGGCGGTTCAACGCATCGGAAAACCCGCCTGAGCCTTCCGTTGCGGGTGCGAAGGAGCCGATGTGCATCTCGTAGATGACGAGTTCATTGTGCGGCGGAATTTCAAAGGCGTCACCCTGCCAGTCGAACCGGCGGTGATCGACGATGACACCTTCGCCGACCGAATTCGTGACTTCGGCTGCATAAGGATCGATCCGTTCGAAGGTGTCTTCACCTTTTGTGATGATGAACTTGTACAGCATGCCGGGATCGGCGCTGACGAGCACTGTGGACCAGTAGCCGTTATCCTCGCGGATGAGGTCGTGGCGATCAGTCTGATCGGATGCTGCCTCGCGCAGCCGCACCTGAACATTGTCGGCGTGAGGTGCCCAGACACGGAAGCCGCAACCATTGTCTATCGGAATGGCGCCCATGCCATCCGGCATCTGAAGTGTCACCCGCTGGTCCATTGGTTACTGCCCCTGGTGTGTATCCGGCTTAACCGGAAAACCAGGGGGCAAGTTCCGCTGCACTGCAAAAAATGTCCTGTAGCGGACAGTCTACTCCGCACGCGTGCGGACGTAGGAGCCGGGCGCATCCTCGATAATTTTCAGCTTGCCGCTGCCGGGCACGGGTGCTGGAATCTTGGCGCCGGACTTGTCGCCGATCCATTTGGCCCAGTCCGGCCACCATGAGCCGGGGTGCTCGGTGGCTCCCTTGAGCCATTCATCCAGCGTGGGCGACCATTTCTCATTGGTCCAGTATTGATATTTGTTGGCTTCCGGCGGATTGACCACGCCTGCGATATGGCCCGAACCTGAAACCACAAGCCGTGTCGGCCCGCCCATGTAGCGCCCCACACGGAATACGGAGGCCAAGGGCGCGATATGATCCTCGCGCGCGGCGAGATTATAGACCGGCATCTTCACCTTCTTGAGGTCGATCCGCACATTGTCGAGCACCATCTTGCCTTGGGCCAGCTTGTTGGCCATGTAGCATTCGCGGAGATAGAAGGAGTGGACACCCGCCGGCATGCGGGTTGAATCCGCGTTCCAGTACAAGAGGTCGAAGGGCATCGGGTCCTTGCCCAGCATGTAGTTGTTGACGACATAGGACCAGATCAGATCGTTCGAGCGCAGCAGGTTGAAGGCATCCGCCATGCGGGTGCCCGGAAGATACCCCGTGTCGGCCATGCGGCCTTCGATCCACTTCACCTGTTCCTCGTCCACATAGACGAGGAGATCGCCCGCCTTCTCGAAATCAACCTGCGTGGTGAAGAAGGTGGCGGCGTTCACTCTGGTGTCGTTCTGCGCCGCCATGTAGCCGAGCGATGCGGCGGTGAGCGTGCCGCCGATGCAATAGCCGACGACATTGACCTTCGGCGCGCCCGTTGCATCCTGCGCGGCCTGGATGGCTTCGAGGAAGCCTTCGCGCATGTAGTCCGAAAAGCTTTTGCGCGCCTGTTTCCCGTCCGCATTCACCCAGGATACGATGAACACGGTGAGGCCCTGATCCACCGCCCATTTGACGAAGGACTTCTTCGCATTGAGATCGAGGATATAGAACTTGTTGATCCACGGCGGGAAGATGACGAGCGGGTATTCATAGGTCTTGGGCTTCGTCGGCGAATACTGGATCAGCTCGAAGGTCTCGTTCCGGAACACCACCTTGCCGGGCGTCATGGCGATGTTGCGGCCGATCTCGAAGGCTGTCATGTCGGTCTGCTTGATGCGGAGCCGCCCGTCCGGTGTCTGCATGTCTTCCTGCAGGTGCTTCAGGCCCTCGATGAGGTTCGCGCCATTGGTGGCCAATGTGGTGCGCAGCACTTCCGGATTGGTGACGGCGAAGTTGGACGGCGAGACGGCGTTGGCGATCTGCTCCACATAGAAGCGCGCCTTGTGGCGGGTGTGTTCGTCCACCCCTTCGGCGTTCCTCACCATGTCCTGCGCCCAGTTGGCGGAGATCAGATAGAACTGCTTGAGAGTATCGAAGACAGTATGTTCCTGCCAGTCCTTGTCCTTGAAGCGCTTATCGGTGCGGGAGGGCTCAGCCACGGGTTCGGCGGGCTGGCCCAGCGCCTTGGCCCAGGCGGCCTGCCATAGCTGCCCATAGCTGTTCCACAGCCGCATCTGGGCTTCCATCAGCTTCTGCGGATCGTTCACGTAGGATTGCGCCACCGCGCCCAGGGTTTTGGAGACCTGCTCCATCGGGGTGAACTGCGCTTCGGCGTCTTCCGCCTTCATTTGCGGCCGCTCGGCCACCATGCGCGCGACGGCAGCCGCCTGCTCGAACACCTTCGCCATGTTCTGGGCAAACAGCACCGGATCGGCGAGGGTATATTGCGATGGCACTTGAAGGGGCGGCTTGTCGGTCATGATCTGGCTCTTGGACGGCGATTAAGGCGACAATGTAAAGGGGTTGGGGGAAAAGTCGATTGGTAATGAGGAGGGGGCGGAGAGGGAGAAACCGGTGTGCGTAGCGAGAGGCCCTCATCCCCCTGTCGGGACCTTCTCCCACGAAGGCGCGGGAGAAGGCGCCGTGGCCGTTCATGCAACACGTGGTATGAAGGGAAATATCTCAACATCCGCCTTCTCCCGTGCCCGGGCTTGACCCGGGTATGGGAAAAGGTGCCGTTAGGCGGATGAGGGCCGCTATCAGTTGTCCGACGGCTTCTCCACCAGCTCATGCCTTTTTTGAAATTTGACGTTCCGCCCAGTTAATGCAAGCTTCTGCTTTGGGCAACTAAACAGGGAGATGGGAACTATGAGAATTCGACCGCTACTTCTGGCATCCGGCATGGCGGCGACGCTGGCTTTGGGCGTCACCGATGTTTACGGCCATGGTGGCCTGCACGAACCCATGGACGGCCACCTCATAGGGACAGGTGCTTGGGGAAACATTGAATTTGTGTCGAGGCTCAAGGTTCCCGGCGCGCAGTCGGACTTGATCGCCGACGTGACGGCCTTCGGAAAATACGCCTATCTGGCGAACTGGGGCGAGCCCGACTGCGCCGGACCAGAGACCGGCGGCGTCAACTCGCCCGACTCGGGCGCCTGGGTCATCGACATTTCCATTCCGACTGCACCGAAAAGCGTGAACTTCATTCCCATGCCACAGGATACCCGTCCGGGCGAAGGCATGCAGGTTCTGCGGCTCAACACCAGTTGGTTCAAGGGCGACATGCTGGTCATGAACGCCGAAGCCTGTGGCAAGAACAACAAGGGCGGCTTCATGCTTTATGACGTCACCAATCCGCTGAAGCCGGTCATGCTCAAGGAGGGATTTGGCGACCGCTCCGGTTCCGACGCACACCAGACCCACAGCGCCTTTGCCTGGGTCAAGGGCAACAAGGCTTATCTGGTGTCTGTTGATAATGAGGATGCGGAAGATATCGACATTTTCGACATCACCAATCCGCGGCGCCCGCGCTTCATCAAGGAGATTGACCTGAACGATCTGGATGTCGCACAGCTCGATCTCAATCTCGGAGAGTCGTTTCACCATGACCTGATCGTCAAGAAAATCGGTACCCGGTTCATCATGAGCGCATCCTATTGGGACGGCGGCTATGCGATGATCGATGTCACCGATCCCACTGCGCCGATATTCCTGAGCGATACGGACTTCGCGGCCATCGATCCCGAACTGCTCAAACAGACCGGTGTAAGCCTGACACCGGAAGGTAATGCCCACCAGTCTGAATTCACTATCCCGAACGACCAGACCAAGCGCTTTCTGATTGCGACAGACGAGGACTTCTCGCCGAACCGGGCGGTGGTTACGAGTGATGACGGTGGCACGTACAATGCCGCCGAATTCGGCTGGACCGTACCGATTACGGGAGAAATCAATGGTCCGACGGTGTTTGGCGGCTATGGCTGCCCGGGGGACCGCGGCAACATTCCGACAGCATTGGCCGCATTAGGCGCCAAGGTGGCAGGCGAGGAACAGCTACTGGTGCTGCAGCGCGGCCCGGTGGGCGATCCCGGCGCGCCGGGTAACGCCTGCTTCTTCTCCGAAAAGGTCGAGACCGCGCAACTGCTAGGCTATGACGGGGCGGTGATCGCCAATCACCACTCCGGGGCGCTATTCGGGCCCGGTGAAAACTCCTACCTGTGCGGTTCCCAGGGCCATGAGTTCGTGCCTCAAATATCGGCCGTCTGTGTCGGCCACCGCGCCATGCACGAACTGTTCGACGATGCCAGCTCCGCCGATAACTATATCTATCCCGAAACCACACCAGCAGTTGGTGCAACCGGAGACAAGATCGTAGCCAAGATACAGTTTGACGGCTGGGGCTATGTGCATCTTTTCGATGCGTCCGGCTTGGACAACACGGTAGTTAACCTCAATCAACTGACCGACCTCGATACATTTGCAATTCCGGAGGCAATGGATCCAACCAAGGCATCCGGCTTCGGCGATCTCTCCGTGCATGAAGTGGCGACCGATCCGCAGCATTGGGATCGCGCCTATCTGTCCTATTATTCGGGCGGATTGCGGTCGCTCCAAATCCAATGCACGAGTCCTTCCGACACGAGCACCTGCAAACTTGAGGAAGTCGGCGGTTACCTCGATCCCAAGGGCAATGATTTCTGGGGTGTCGAAGTGATTCCCGATCCAAGCGTTGCTGGTGGGCAGTTGATCCTCGCCAGCGACCGCGACTTCGGCCTGTTCATCTTCAGGTCGCATCCAGTGCAGGACTAACGCGACGGGGCCAGCACAAGCTGAGGGGACTGGCGCATGCTGGTCCCCTTTTCTTTGGCCAAGCCGCACCGGTTGGCGGTTGCGCCTTCCTTGCCATCGCCCGGTGTTCCCGCCATAAGGACCGCGGAATTGACCGATTTCAAACGGGTGCGGGATGACGAAATCATTGCGGCTGGGCATTGCGGGGCTGGGGACTGTCGGCGGCGGGGTGCTGGATATTTTGGGCAGGCACGGCGCGCTGGTGGCGGCGCGGGCTGGCGTGAAAATCGAAGTCGTGGCGGTGAGTGCACGTGACCGCTCGAAAAACCGGGGTCACGATCTCTCCGCGCTCACCTGGTATGAAGACCCCGTCAAACTGGCGGTGGACCCGAACGTAGACGTGTTCATCGAACTGATCGGCGGCGAGGGCGACCCCGCCAAGGCGGCGGTGGAAACCGCGCTCAAATCCGGCAAGCACGTCATCACCGCCAACAAGGCGCTGCTGGCGCATCATGGCTCAGGCCTTGCGAAGCTGGCGGAAGCTCAGGGCGTGGCGCTGAATTTCGAGGCCTCCGTCGCGGGTGGCATTCCCATCATCAAGACACTGCGCGAAGGACTGGCCGGAAACCGCGTAGGCAAGCTTTTCGGCATCATGAACGGCACCTGCAACTATATCCTCACCAAGATGGCGAACGAGGGCCGCAGCTTCGGCGACGTGCTGAAGGAAGCGCAGAACCTGGGCTATGCCGAGGCCGACCCGACCTTCGACGTGGGCGGCTTCGACACCGCGCACAAGCTCGCCGTGCTGACGTCTCTCGCCTTCGGCACCGAAGTGAACTTGCACGCCATCGACATCGAAGGCATCGAGCAGATCACGCTCGACGATATCCGCAACGCCGGTGAGATGGGCTACAAGATCAAGCTGCTGGGCGTGGCTGTGGCGAGTGAAGAGGGGATCGAGCAGCGCGTGCACCCCACACTCGTTCCCAAGCGCTCGCCCGTGTCCGACACCGATGCCGTGTTCAACGCCGTCGTCGTGAAGAGCGATTTC